>DAOPKR010000015.1:9941-11232 GCA_035391305.1 Draconibacterium sp. | reverse complement strand
TATATCGATTTGCCTAAAAATGAAATTCAGTTTCGGGCGCGGGCAAAGTCAATTACAAATTTAGGCGCATCGCAACCCGACGAAATAAAACCCATGTACAAACGCTTCTATTTTGTCGATTGGGTGGTTTTGAATAAGCACAAGCAAAGCATTTTGCCAAAAATTGATATTGTGGTTGACGGGCAGCGGCCTGATGAAATAACCTGGATGAAAGGTAATGATTTACGCGAAGGGTTAAATAAAATCAGCCGCAGTGTTTTCCGTGTTCGCCCGTGGTTTGAACCCGGCGCCTGGGGCGGAAACTGGAGCTTTGCACACATTGACGGCTTGAACAAAAATGTACCGAATTACGCCTGGTCGTTTGAATTGATTGTGCCTGAAAATGGTTTGGTTTTCGAAAGTTCAGGAAACCTTTTGGAAGTCTCTTTTGACTGTGTAATGTTTCAGGAAGGTGAAAATGTACTCGGAAATGCTTTTGCTGAATTTGGTTTTGAATTCCCCATTCGTTTCGATTTTCTGGATACGTTTGACGGGGGAAATCTTTCCATTCAGTGTCACCCTACAAAAAGCTACACAAAACAACATTTTAACGAAGATTTCACGCAGGAAGAAACCTATTACATTCTTGATACAAAGGAAGATGCCGACGTTTATCTTGGATTTCAGGATGATATTCAACCCGGAAAATTTGAACGGGCGCTGATAAAAAGTTACCAGGATGCTGAAGAAATTGATATTTCAAAATATGTACAAAAACACACGGCAAAAAAGCACGATTTGTTTCTGATTCCACCCGGCACAATTCACGGTTCGGGAAAAAATAACCTTGTACTCGAAATCAGTTCAACACCCTACATTTTTACATTTAAAATGTACGACTGGCTGCGGCTCGATTTGGATGGAAAGCCACGCCCCATAAATATTCAGCGCGGGATGGACAACCTATGTTTTGGAAGAAAAGGTGATTATGTTAAAGAAAAACTAATTGCCAAACCTGTTGAAATTGATTCAGGAAATGACTGGAAATTGTACCATTTACAAACGCACAAAAATCATTTGTATGATATCCACCGAGTTCATTTGAAAACTGAAGTAGAAATTCAAACCGAAAATAAATGCCACGTTTTAAGTTTGGTTGAAGGGATCAGTATAATTATTGAAACCGGAAACGGGGTAAAACAGCGTTTCAATTATGCCGAAACATTTGTGATTCCGGCTGCTGCAGGTTCCTACAAAATCATAAATGAATCGGAAAGTGAAATTATGGTGGTAAAGGCGTTTGTAAAGTGAT
>DAOPKR010000015.1:5122-9841 GCA_035391305.1 Draconibacterium sp. | reverse complement strand
TTATCCTGCACTACAAAAATTGACAGTAAAAAACAACTTGCCGCCAAAATCCTCGCCGACTCAACTATGGTAAAAGTGGATAAAATGGCACGTGAATTAATGAAAAAAGGATTTTATGCCGGCTCGGGCTATCAAATGGTTTGGGCCCGCGACATGAATACTTTCATCGAACTATCGTGTGAGGAATATGATACAAAAATTATCCGCGAAAACCTGCTGATGTTTTTTCATTTTCAACAGGAAAACGGCGAACTGCTGGATGGTTATGTGCCACGCGAAGCTTTTAACTGGGGCGACCCGCACACCTACGAATCGGCAACGGCAACCGGACATATCGGTTTTAAAAACACGGTTGAAACCGACCAGGAAACTTCGCTTATACAAGCCATTTCGAAATACATTTCAAAAACCGGGGACAACAGTATTCTTAGCGAAACAGTGGCCGGAAAAACTGTTTATGACCGCCTGGTTTTTGCAATCGATTATTTGCTGAATGAGCGTTATTCTGAAAAATACGGGTTGATAACAGGCGCCACAACTTTCGACTGGGGCGATGTTCAGGTGGAAGGTGGCGATGTAGTTGATGTGGATTCACTCACCCACTGGAGCATCGATATTTACGACAATGCAATGTTTGCAATTGCGTTGAAGGATATGGAAAAACTGGCCACGAATCAAACGGATAAGGAGCGATGGAACAGTTTGCAAACACAAATCAAAACCAATGCGAAAAAATATTTGTGGGATGCAGGTAAAATGAAATTCATTCCACACATTTATATCGATGGATCGCCATTCCCTGATGATTTCGATGAAAATGCCGTTCATTATCATGGAGGAACTGCGGTTGCAATCGAAGCAGGAATTTTAAATCATGATGAAATTGCCACAGTGCTTTCTCAAATGAAGGAAAATGTAAAACTTTCGGGTGCTCCGTCAATTGGCTTAACTGTTTATCCGCCTTATCCTTCCGAAGTTTTAGGAAAAAATATCTCAGCGCCTTACGAATATCAAAACGGTGGCGACTGGACCTGGTTTGGCGCGCGCATGATTCAGCAGTTAATTGCAAACGGTTTTGTTGAAGAAGCCTACGAACTGGCCCAACCCATGTTTGACAGGGTAGTAAAAAACGGCGATTTTTACGAATGGTACAAAATCGACGGAACTCCGGCAGGTTCTGCCGAATTTAAAGGTTCGGCAGGTGTGCTTGCAAAGTCAATAGAAATGTTCAGCGAGTGGGCAAACCGTAATAAGTAAATCAATTATCATGAAAAATACATTTCAATTTATTTTAATATTGATTGCATTAATCTGGCAGTCATGTTCAACCGAAAATAAAACAATCTGGCAAATTGGCGAAGCCGACAACAGTTCCGCTGAATTTGCTTTGGCGCCCAACGATTATCAGAATTTTATTGAGAATGATTTTGGCTGGGAAGACCGTAATTTTCTCATCGGAACTTCAAATCCGAAAACCGACTGGCCTTACGTTTTGCCCGGTCCAGGCGATGAGTGGGGCGGAACCTGGGGAACTTCGGGTTGGCGGTCGCACACTTTAACCGTTTTGTTTGGTGTGGAAAAATTACCGTCGAAAGGAGATTGGAAGTTGGTTGTTGATATACAGGATTGCAATGCCAAAGATTTGCCGGTTTTTAAAACTACTGTAAACGGAAAATCATGGAAATATCAGTTGCCCGCAGGTTCAGGAAAAAATTCAATAGAGGGCGAAATTGTTGATTCATCACAATATTTAATCGAAATTCCAATACCCGCAGGTTTAATAAAAAAAGGGGGCAACGAAATCGTTTTTACAACTATTCAGGGTTCGTGGCTGCTTTTTGACCAGGTCAGGCTCGAAGGTCCATTATCCGCAAAACTGATTAACAATAGTTCTGTTTTTCTGCGCAATATATCGGCAGCAAATTATGAAATTCAAACTGAAAATGGTACTGCTCAACCGCTGCTTGTTGATGCTGAATATCTTTCCGGAACACCTGAATTAAAGGTGGTTTTGGACGGGAAGGAGATTTTTGCAGAAAAAGTTGAAGCAAGCCGTTACGTTTTTGAAGCGCCCATGCCGGCGGTTACTTCCAAAGTAAAAGGCAAGTACGAAATTTGGGTTGATGGAACAAAAATTCAATCGGGTAAAATCGATCGCAAACCACAAAAACCAATAACTCCTGCTGAATATGCCGACACTAAAATGGGTACCGCCCATTCGCGCTGGATGATTGCACCCGGCCCGTGGATGCCGTTTAGCATGGTAAAACTCAGTCCCGACAACCAAAATGCAGGCTGGCAGGCCGGTTACGATCCAATTTTTGAAACCATTGGCGGTTTTAGCCATATTCACGAATGGACGATGGGCGGATTAAGCGTAATGCCAACCAACGGAAAATTAATAACAGAAGTTGGCGATGAAAAAAGACCAGATGAAGGATATCGTTCAAGATTAAATAAGGAAACGGAAGAAGCTCCAATTGGATATTACAAAGCAGAGTTGACCGATTACGATATTACTGCAGAAATCACTGCAACAACGCGTTGCGGATTTCAGCGCTACACTTTTCCAAAAGATAAAAAGGAATCAAGAATTTTGATTGATCTTCAAAATCCGGCAGAGTATGGTTATAATCTTGAAGAAGTTTATATTGAAAAAATGAGCGATAAGCGAATTGAAGGATATAGCAAACAACTTTCGCCAAATACCTGGTCGGGTGGAATTTCGCAGGAATACACGGTTCATTTTGTGGTTGAATTTGATCAACCTGTAAAAAACTTTGGCGTTTGGACCGAAAACGGAGTCCAGGAAAATGTTAATATTCTGAAAACAGATAAAACTGCTGATGCAGGCGCTTTTGCTGAATTTGATACCAATAAAAATCAAACTGTTCAGGTTCGGACAGCAATTTCGTATGTGAGCATTGAAAACGCTCGTTTGAATTTGGAAACCGAAATAACAAAGCCTTTTGCCTGGGATTTTGAAGCAGTCAGAAAAAACAACCTCAATACCTGGAACGATATTTTTGACCGCGTGAAAATTACGAGCAACGACAAACGCGAAAAAATGCGTTTTTATACAAATATGTACCGGGCGCTTTGCAGCCGCAATACATTTAGCGATGTTGACGGGAAATGGGTTGATGCAGATGAAAAAATCCGTCAGCTTGAAGATTCCGCTTCACCGGCTTTAGGTTGCGATGCTTTCTGGAACACGTTTTGGAACCTCAACCAGTTCTGGAACCTTGTAACTCCCGAATGGAGCAACCGCTGGGTAAAATCGCAGCTGGCAATGTACGATGCCGGTGGCTGGCTGGCAAAAGGTCCGGCTGGCATGGAATATATTCCGGTTATGGTAGCCGAGCACGAAATTCCGTTGATTGTCGGGGCCTACCAAATGGGAATCCGCGATTATGACGTTGAAAAGGCCTTTGAAGCTGTAAAGAAAATGCAAACCACCCCGGCTCGTGAGGTTGGCGGCGGTTTTGCCGGAAACCGTGATTTGCTGCCGTATATGAAATACCATTACGTTCCGTTCGATTTGGGGCGTTTTTCAAATTCGCTTGAGTATGCTTTTGATGACTGGACAGTTTCGCAGTTTGCCAAATCGTTGGGAAAAGAGTCGGATTACAACACATTTGCTGAACGCGGATCGTACTGGCGAAACGTAATCGATACAGAAACCGGTTACGCGCGGATGAAGGATTCGAAGGGTAATTGGCTGACTGATTTCGATCCTTATAAATCGGGGGCAAACCACCATTACGTAGAAGGAAATGCATGGCAACTTACATTTTTTGTACCGCAGGATGTACCCGCTTTGGCCGAAACGATTGGAAAAGACCGGTTTATTGAACGTTTGGAATGGGGTTTTGAAGAAAGCGACAAAACACGTTATAACGGTAAAAACGACCAGTATTGGAACTATCCCGTTATCCAGGGAAACCAGCAATCGATGCATTTTGCCTACCTTTTTAATTGGGTTGGAAGACCCTGGTTAACACAAAAATGGAGCCGTGCAATTATGGATCGTTATTATGGCTTTGGTGTTTCAAATGCCTATCTGGGTGATGAAGACCAGGGGCAAATGAGCGCATGGTTTATTATGAGTGCCCTGGGATTATTTCAAACAGATGGGGGATGCAGGGCAGAATCGGTTTATGAAATTGGAAGCCCGATATTCGAAAAAGTTACAATTGATTTGGGTGAAAGATTTGGCCGCGGAAAAACTTTTACGATAGAAGCTAAAAACAGTTCGCGATTAAATAAATATGTGCAGTCGGCAAAATTGAATGGCAATGTTTTAACCGGTTTTAAGTTCCCGGCATCTGAATTGCTAAAAGGAGGGAAACTTGAACTTGAAATGGGTGCTGAACCAAATGAACACTGGGGAATTCAGAATTGAACAGACTGAATAAAACATAAAAAAGCGGTGGTTATCCACCGCTTTCCCTTTCTAAAAACCAAACAATTAATTACTCCTTAAACCGGGTACTTACTGGTAACCAATCAATCCATTAAGCACTTGTCGAGTTTTTGTAAGCATGGTTACGTTTGATTGTGCAAAATGGTTTCGTTAATTTTTTTTAATTGAATTAAAAGTGAGTTCTGAAAAGAATAAATATTCATTTGAACAAGCTAAAATTGGCATGGACATGGCCGCCAGGTAGGTTGCAGTGTGTCTGCCGTCGTTGTCGCTCAGTTCGCGCACCCATTCAT
>DAOPKR010000015.1:0-5022 GCA_035391305.1 Draconibacterium sp. | reverse complement strand
AGGCTTTGAATGCTTTTCGCTTCGGTTCTTTTACACAAAAACTAAAGTATATTAACCTTAAAAATATAGATAATGAAATATCCGGCAGTTCAGAGACAAAAGTTGTAATACATACTAAAGCTAAAGAGGGTTAATAGGTGTAAACTGAAAATGAAATTTGGGAAGCGCCCATTTTTGAACATTCCCCAAGATTCTAATTTCAACCTTTTTGTTCGCTAAAATACAGGCAAACAGTGCTCAGGTCACATATACTGCATTTTGGGCCAGTCGGACGGCAAACTTCACGTCCTAAAAAGGAAATTGACATTCCCACTTCATTCCAGTTCTCACGGGAAAATGTCGCCATCAATTGTTTTTCTATTTTTTCAGGTTTAGGATTTTCTTCCCGCGTAACTATTCCCAGGCGGGGTGCTACTCGCAAAACATGCAGGTCAACAATTATTCCCTCTGCATTATCGCCTGATTCCCTGATGATAACATTGGCAGACTTACGTCCAAGTCCTGGAAGTTTTGTGAGGCTGTCCAGGTTGTGCGGTATATTTTCATCCTCACCCAGCGTTTGTGCCATTTTTATAAGCCACTTCGCTTTGTTTCCAAAGTTACGGACCGATCCGATGTATTGGTGAAGATCTTCCTCCGTTGCATTCGAGAGCGAATTCATAGTTGGGTAGGCTCCAAAAAATGCAGGGGCAAGTTCATTGATGTGCCGATCTGAATCCTGCGCCGATAAAACGACCATGATAACCAACTGATAGCGGTTTTTATAGTCGAGCGGATGCCTGCGTTTTCCATATTTCTGAAATAGCGGTCCGAAATGCTCTGTCCAATTTGTTTCCATCGTTTATTGTATTATTAGTTTCTGAAATAAAATTAGCACTTTGTCTGTTTAATTTGTTTAAATCAATTTATGCCGAAAGTCCTGTAATAATATTGGATATCAGTATATTTAACATTGCTGCATCAACAAAACTTTAGCACTGCACATAAAATTACATCAAAATTTTAAAAAACAATATTGTTTAAAAGACGAAATGCAGCAGAAATAGGCTTGAAGTACTAAATGATAAAAACTACTTATCCAATAAATATGAAAAAACCTAATCCGGCTTGATTCGTTCAAATTCACTATAAAGTCCGGCAGTCCGTTAGAAAATTTCAATAATTTTAAAACCCGGAAACAAACAAAGTTGTGTTTTATAAATATTTAAATGTGAATTACTTAGATATGGCCAAGTACTGCATTTTACAAGAAGATAATCTATTTTTTACATCGAACACGCATTAAACTAATGTAATCTGTTATGATAGTCAATATTCGAAAAGCTACTGAAAATGATTTTCCTGCAATCCTGGAGATGATTAAAAGCCTTGCGCTTTTTGAAAACGCTCCCGAAAAAGTAACCAACACGGTAGAACAAATGAAAGCAGAACAGCATTTGTTTCAATGTGTGGTAGCCGAAACCAAAACCGGCGAAATTGTGGGGATGGCGCTTTGGTTTTATGCCTATTACACCTGGGTGGGAAAGTCGCTTTATCTCGATGACCTTTTTGTAAAGGAAAGTCACCGGAAAAACCGGATTGGAACCCTGCTGCTGAACTACATAATGGAAGTAGCCAAAGCAGAAAAATGCAACCGGGTGCGCTGGCAGGTGCTGAACTGGAACGTAAATGCCATCAACTTATACCGGAAAGCCGGAGCAACGATTGATGGTGAGTGGTTCAACTGCGATTTTGATGCTGAAGGCATCAGGAATTTCAAAGCGATAAAAGTGAAAACAACGCATATCTGATTCAATCCGCTGATTAATATTTTATTTCTAACCGTTCCAATAGTCCGGAAGATTGTAAAGGAGAGCATTTATTGTAAAAATGTCGCGGAGCAAAAGTAAACTGGCTACTTGTCTGAGGCTGATTATCCGGCAGCCATTCCGGCCATTTCCCACTCTGTAAGCCATCTTTTAGAAAAAAGATATAAAATACAATAACTTGAACAGTTTGAAAAAAAAGTAAATTACAAAAAGTAATTCTGGAAAAGATTAATAAACTGTAGCAATGGAAATTCAAAGTAAAATCAGATATATTCCAAAGTACAGGGATTTGTCTCCTGAAGATTATGAAAAGCGTATCAAAAATTCTGAAACCATTGCCCTGCAGTTTTTAAATATTTTTCTCTTTTAATCGCGTCCTCCCGGTTTCAAATTCTTCAAAATAAACCAATTTACAGGGGACAAAGGGTTTCGTAGATTTCGTTTGACCTTGATTGTGTTGCCTAAGTCTTTCGGTTAAATCTTTACAATGACCTTTGTAAAATCGATTGAGATCTTCACTAAACAGTATATGGCAAAATATGGCATTCGACAGTATATTGGTATCACGTTAATAAGCTCTTAAAAAGAGAAAGGGACGCAATTAATTTATTGCATCCCTTTCATTTTTCTGGTTGACCTGCCAAGGCTCGAACTTGGACTCTTCTGAACCAAAATCAGACGTGTTGCCAGTTACACCACAGGTCAGTCCTTTTGTGTCTTTTTTCTAAAGACGGTGCAAAAATATAAATTTTTTTGTTTTTGCTGTCCCCAATTTTTTTTTTTTCGGTTTTACATGTTTTCCTTAAAATGGAGTTTAAATATCGGGGGTACTTCAAATCTTTATAAAACCTTATATTTGCACGTGTTCAAAAAAATCAATCATGCAAAAAACAACTTTAGTCAACAATATCCTCGGCTGGTTTGTGTTCCTCGTTGCGGCAGTAACTTATTTCGTAACGCTTGAACCCACAGCGAGTTGGTGGGATTGCAGCGAGTTTATCACAAGTGCATTTAAACTTGAAGTTGGCCATCCTCCGGGAGCTCCTTTACAAATGATTTTAGGGCGTGTTTTTACAATTTTTGCACCCGATGTTACAAAAGCTGCATACATGGTGAATACGATGTCGGCGCTGGCGAGTGCGGCAACAATTATGTTGCTTTACTGGAGCATTGTTCATTTGGCACGAAAACTTTTTCACACCGAAACTTTAACAAAAGGCGAGCAAATTGCAGTTTGGGGAAGTGGTTTGGTTGGCGCACTGGCTTTTTCATTTACCGATTCGTTTTGGTTTTCGGCTGTTGAGGGCGAAGTTTATGCACTATCTTCACTTTTTACAGCAGCAGTTTTTTGGGCTATTTTGAAATGGGAAAATGTTGCCGGTGAGCCGCATGCAAACCGCTGGCTGATACTGATTGCTTATTTAATGGGATTGTCAACCGGAATACACCTGCTGAATCTTTTGGCAATTCCGGCAATCGGACTGGTTTACTATTTCAAAAAATACGAGTTTTCATGGAAAGGGGTAATTGTTGCACTGGCAATTTCCATTGGTATTCTGGCTTCAATTCAGTATTTAATTATCCCGGGCGTTCCACGATTGGCATTTGTATTCGATAAATTGTTTGTGAATAGCTTCGGAATGCCTTTTAATTCAGGTGTATTATTTATGGTTTTACTCATAATTGCAGCTTCGGTTTGGGCAGTAATTTATACACGTAAAAAAAATCTTGTTGTTTGGAATACGGCAATTACAATTGTTATTGTTATCCTGATCGGGTATTCTTCTTTTGCGACAATTATTATCCGTGCATCAGCAAATCCGCCAATGAACCAGAACGACCCGGACAATGCTTTTGCGCTTTTACGTTACCTGAACCGTGAACAATATGGCGACAGGCCTTTGCTTTACGGCCCTTATTACAATGCACCGGCTATTGCCAGTGTTGGCGAAAAAGAACAATACAATAAAGTTGACGGAAAATACAAGGTAACGGGTTCACTCCCCGGAAAGACAGAATATGAACCAAAACTTGAGACTTTCTTCCCGCGGATGTACAGCAGCGCTTCAAATCATGTGCAGGCATACAAGGAATGGGGACAGGTAAAAGGAACGCCGGTTCGCATTCGTGACGGGGGAGAGACTAAAACTATAATGAAACCAACCTTTGGAGAGAATCTTACCTTCTTTTTCAGCTACCAGGTGGGTTACATGTATATGCGTTATTTTATGTGGAATTTCGTTGGCCGCCAAAATGATGTGCAGGGACAGGGCAGTTTTAACAATGGGAACTGGGTTAGCGGTGTCAGCCTGTTTGATGATGCAAAAGTGGGTTCAAGAGATAAAATGCCCGATGCAATGAAAAATGACCCAAGTCATAATACCTACTTTTTTCTGCCGCTTCTTTTTGGATTGATTGGCATGTTTTATCAGTACAACCGTGGAAGATCAGGGAAAGAAGATTTTTCGGTGGTCATGTTACTTTTTGTGTTTACCGGTCTTGCAATTATTGTTTATCTGAATCAAACCCCCTACCAGCCGCGCGAACGCGATTATGCCTACACGGGTTCGTTTTATGCTTTTGCAATCTGGATAGGGCTTGCAGTTCCGGCATTATATTCTCTTGTTCAGAAGGTGATAAAAGGATCGGCGGGAGCAATTGCTGTTACTGCGGTTTCTCTTGTTCTGGTTCCGGGAATACTGGCTGCACAGAACTTTGATGACCACGACCGTTCCGGTCGTTACATGACCCGCGATTATGCAATCAACTACCTCGAATCCTGCGCGCCTCATGCAATCCTTCTCACTTATGGCGACAATGATACTTTCCCGCTTTGGTATGTTCAGGAAGTTGAAGGCGTCAGGCCTGATATCAAAATTATAAATATGAGTTATCTTGGAATGGACTGGTACATTTCGCAACACCGGCTGGCATCAAATGATGCGGCACCAATGCCGTTTTCGTTCGAAAAAGAACAATATTACATGGGCAGGATGGATGCGGTTTTATTTCAGGAGAGAATAAAAAGCTCGGTTGAGCTAAGCGAGGCAATGAAATTTTTGGGCAGCAATGACGAACGTACAAAAGTACAGGTAGTGAGTGGCGAAAAAATGGATTTCCTGCCAACACGCAGTTTTCATATTACTGTTGATAAGGAAAAAGTATTGAAAAGCGGAACTGTAAAACCTGAAGATGCAGCTTTGATTGCCGATTC
>DAOPKR010000014.1:50222-54923 GCA_035391305.1 Draconibacterium sp. | reverse complement strand
AATTTCTTTTCATAATTACGATTATTGAAGCAATATTGCAAAAATAGGATTTTGATTCTGGATTTCATCCGTAAAGAATGGATTCCATCTTTATTGTCAATTTGAAAATCGTAACATTCAAAATGTCAACTAATTTTAAAATAGAAATATTGAACCCTTATTGGATTGAAGAATAAAAGATTCCATCTGATCCCGGTTTAGTAAATACAGATGGAATCTATTTTCCTTTTTCGCGAAGTCCCCCTCGGAGGATTTAGGTAGCTTTATTTATGGAATTTTCTGTTCGTTCCACCCCGACCTGTTTGGTGGTTCAGGAACCTTCACCTTTTTAGGTGGATTCTTCTCCAATTCTTTCAACAAAACTTCAACTGCCTTTTCAATTCCCGGATCAACTCCTTTTGCCAGTTGCTCCGGGCGGTCAATAACTTCAATGTCAGGATAAACGCCAATTCCTTCAATTATCCATTCGCCGTTTTCGTCATAAATCCCGAATCGTGGAACCGAAATGTTTCCGCCGTCAACTAACCTTGCATTTCCTGATATTCCTACAAGTCCGCCCCAGGTGCGGGTTCCAATTAACTGACCCAGTCCTTTTTTCCTGAAATAGTATGGGAAAGCATCACCGCCTGACGATGAGTAACCATTTATCAGCATTGCTTTCGGACCGTTGTGCGCGATTCCCGGTGTTTTCATCGGTGTCAACCCGTTAACATTCCAGTAGCTCAGTGTTTTCCGGTCGAGCAGGTCGGCCATTACATCTGGAATAAAACCACCTCCATTGTAGCGGTCGTCAATAATCAGCGCGTCTTTGTCGTTGTAGGCATACATTCCTTTAAATAGTTCGCGGTTTCCTTCAACTGCAGTATTTGGCACATGAATATACCCGATTTTTCCGCCTGAAAGTTTATCAACCATTGCACGGCGTTCAAGTACCCAGTTGTAATAAAGTAAATCCAATTCGCTTTTTATGGGTTCTATTGTCGAAGTGCGTGCAAAATCTTTCTCGGGGGTTGAATTCACAACTATCTCAACTTTTTTGCCGATTGTATTTTCAAGAAATTCATACGGATTATCGGTGGTTTTAATCTCGTGGCCGTCAATACTAATCAAATAGTCGCCTTCTTTTACGTTTACACCTTGCTCCGTAAGTGGCGAGCGCAAAGATTCATCCCAGTTTTGACCTTGATAAATTTTAGCAATTTTATAAAGCCCGGATTTTTTATCGGCTAGCAATTGTGCGCCAAGCAAACCACCTTCAATGCGTTTTGGTTTTTCGAAATCGCCCCAATCCACATACGAGTGACCGGTGTTCGATTCTGAAATCATTTCGCTCAGGATAAAATCCAAATCGGCACGGTGGCCAACGTAAGGAACCAGTTGCCCGTAGTTATCTTTAATTGCTTTCCAGTCAACGCCATGCAGGTTATTTACATAAAAGTAGTCGCGGTAAATGCGCCATCCGTCATTAAATATTTGTTGCCATTCTTTTGCCGGGTCGATTTTCATTTCAAGATTATCGAGTTTCAGTTTTCCGGCATCAGGCTTTTGTCCGGGAGCAACTTTTGTAATGCCAAAATCGCGTCCCGAGCGGTAAAGCATCATTTTTCCATCGGCTGAAACCCGCGCCTGAATTGCTTTTTCCATGATTACTTCTTCTTTTTCTTCGGCAATGTTGTATTTGCTTAATTTTCCGTCACTTATATACAAAACCCCACCATCAACAGCAACAAGATTTCTGTATTCCCCGGCTTTGGGCGGTAAGGCAATAATACGGTTGTTAATTCCTTCAACATCAATTGTAACATTTACTGATTCTTCTTTTTTCTCTTCCTTGTCTTTTGCTTTCTCTTTCAAATCCATTTTTACAGGTTCAATATCAATCTTGTCTTTAAACAGTTTTTCGCCATCGGCTTTTAAGGCCATTGCAAAAATGCGTGTCGATTTATTATAGACATAATTAAATTCGAAACTCGAAAAGTCGAGATTGAAATCGCGGTCAGAAAGAAAGAAAATAGTTAAGCCGTCGGTTGAAAAAACAGGTGAATTATCGGAAAATGAATCATCAGTTAGTTGAATGTTTTTCGCATCAGGAATGTTGTAAACCCAAATCGATGAATATCCGTTTGGCGCCTGTTTTACGTAGGCTACCCATTTTGAATCGGGTGAAAATACATAAGATCGAAACTCATTTTCAGTGGCTTTGTCAACCACAGTTTCAACTTTTGTTTCAATATTTAACAGTTTTAGTTGAAGTGTGCGGTCGGAATAAAGCAGGTATTTGCTGTCGGGCGACCATTCGTTATCGTATTTCCAGGCTGAAGAGTTTGTGGTTATTTGCTGAGGTTTGGCATCTTTTTTATTTTCGAGCAGATAAATTTCATATTCGCCGGTTGCATCAGAATAATAAGAAATGTATTTTCCGTTGGGCGACCAGCTTGGGTAAACTTCACGAATTCCCTGAGTTTGTGTGAGATTTTCAGTGTTTCCGTTTTCGGCAGGAACCGAGAAAATATCGCCACGTGCATCAAACAACGCCCGTTTTCCGGAAGGTGAAATTGAATAACTGTGAATATTGCCCGTTACAGTTTTAAAATACGGAACCAGGTTGGGATTGTCGAAATTAATATTGACAGTGATTTTTTCGGTGAGCCCGGTTTCAAGATTTGTTTTGTACAGAAAACCTCCATTTTCAAAAACAAGTTGTCCGTTGCTGCCTGAAGGCCACAGCACATCAAAATCGGTAAATTTTGTAATTTGTTCAACTGCTCTTGTTTGCGTGTTGTAACTGTAAATGTTCAGTTTTAAATCGCGGTCGGAGGTAAAAAATATTTTGTTGTTGTGCCAAACCGGGCACTGGTCGGAGCCAGCAAAATCGGTTATTTGTTCCGAAGAATTTTTCTCCAGATCATAAATCCATAAATCGGTAGCGCGGCCACCTTTGTAGCGTTTCCACGAGCGAAATTCGCGGTCAACGGGCGTGAAAACAATTTTTTTTGCGTCGGGCGAAAGTGCTGCGAAACCACCGTTTACAATTTGCAACGGTTTTTCAAGTCCACCATCAATATTTACAAGAAAATATTTACCATTTCGTTCGCCAAATTCGGTGCGGTTTGCGCGGATTAAAATGTTTTTGCTGTCGGGTGTCCAGTCAAGCACAATATCGTCAAAACCCCCGCGTGGCGGCATCAATCCAACAGAGTTGTAGTAGGTCAACTGTTTTGGTTTTCCTCCTTCCGAAGGAATAATATAAACCTGTCGCGAACCTGAGTATTCAGCGGAAAATGCAATCCAGTTGCCATCGGGCGAAATTTTCGGGAATAATTCCATTCCCTCGTGCGAAGTCAGCCGCCGGGCTTCGCCACCGCTTGAATTTACTGTCCAAATATCGCCTGCATAAACAAAAGCGACAAGGTTGTTATTGATATCCGGGAAGCGCATCAAACGTGCGTCGTTGACAGCTTTTCCGCTGTGAAAAATCCCGATAGCTATCAGGATTACAAAAAATTTTCTGAACTGGTTTATCATGATTTAAGATTTTAGGTTTCAATTGTAGAAATTATTTTTGAATCGGACAATGGAAATGATCAGGAAGTTTATCGCATTCCGGGTGAAGTAGTTTACGAGCCGTTGATTGAAGTTTAGGAAAAAAACGCCCCACCAATTCATAAATACAACAACTCCCCAATCATTCTCATCATTTCCGAAGCTTTCCCGTGAAGGAAAATATCGGTTATTGCGACAAAGGAACCGTTCTTTTTCTTAGAGAACGGTTCCTTAATTTTATTACCTTCACAATAAAAAATGCCTTCTATTAAAACAATAACGCCAATCGTTGGCGGAAGTTATTATCACATTTTCAATCGTGGTTCAAACCGGCAGAACATTTTCTATTCACCCGCTAACTATGCCTATTTTTTGAAATTACTAAACAAGTTCCTCGGCAATTACGTCCATTTTCTGGCTTACGCATTATTACCCAATCACTTTCACATGGTTATTAAAGTTAACGATGAAATTCCGGTTGATGATGCAGGGGACCGGGTAGGGAACTTAGGGAACCGTTCTTTAAAAAAAGAGAACGGTTCCTCCCAGGTTCTTGAAGATGAAATTGAAGTCGGAAAAACAGTAACCCGACAATTAAAACGGTTATTTATTACCTATGCAATGGCAATCAACAAACAGGAAAAAAGGGTTGGTAACCTATTCGACCCAAAATATAAGCGGCTTGAAATTACAGACCACGATTATCTGGAATACGCCATATTTTATACACATTGTAATCCTGAAAAACATGGAATAATTGAAAATTTCAGGGATTACAGATACAGTTCTTACAAAGCAATTGTCAGTTTAGCACAAACAAGTATCAACAGGAATCTGGTTGCTGAAATTTATGGAGGCATTGAAAGTTTTGTTGATTACCACGATGGCTGGCACGAAGAACGCAATAATGTTATTTTGGAGTGACCAACGGAACCAAAGGGAACCGTTCCTTTTTTCAGGGAACGGTTCCCTTCAACGAGGCAGGGGAACTGTTCTTTTTCTGAATAATAAGACGAGGATCGAAATCCGCGCCACCCTTAAAAGTAAATATTTATAAATACAACAATTCCCCAATTCCCTTCATCATTTCCGAAGCTTTCCCATGAAGGAAAATATCGGTTATTTCGTTTGTAAAATGGGTTCTTTCGATATTGATTT
>DAOPKR010000014.1:34765-50122 GCA_035391305.1 Draconibacterium sp. | reverse complement strand
TGAAGGAAAATATCGGTTATTTCGTTTGTAAAATGGGTTCTTTCGATATTGATTTCGATGATTTTTGCGCCGTGTTCTTTTGCAACAACCGGAATTTCAGCAGCTGGCAAAACTTCAGCATTTGTGCCGATTATTATCATAACGTCAGCTTTTTTTGCTTCTTCGAACGAATGTTTTAAGGCAAACGGTGGAATGGGTTCATTAAAAAAAACCATATCGGGTTTGAGTATTCCTTTGCAAATGTAGCAGGTTGGCGGCAAGTAATTCAGATCGGCAAAACTAATGTCGAACTCTGAACTGCACCCGGTGCAAACCAATTGTTTGTAGGTTCCGTGAAGTTCATAAACATAACGGTTTCCGGCTTTTTGGTGGAGATGGTCAATATTTTGGGTAATTACGGATTCGAGAAAACTGCGTTCCTCCATTTTTGCCAGTATTTCATGAGCAATATTGGGTTGAGTGTCGCCCAAACTATCGTAAAAAATTTCTTTAATTTTTTTCCACGATTGCAGCGGTTTCTTGCGAAAATATTCGATTTCAAGAAAAATCGGATCCACCTTGTTCCAAAGCCCGTTTTCGCCCCTGAACGGCGGGATTCCGCTGTCAACCGAAATTCCCGCTCCTGTGAAAGCAACAGCATATTTTGCTTTTCGGATAAGTTTTGCAGCCTGGTTCAGTTTTTCGAAATCCATTGATTATTATTAAAAATTTCCCGACAGGCAATAAACCACCTGCCGGGAAAAAAGTTTTAATCGTTTCAATAATAATTATATTTCTTCAACCGAAATATCCTTGCTCACCGAAACCGTTGTGTCTTCATTAAACCTGATTTTAAAGTTCAGTTTTCTGAAAACCGAAATCATTGGTTTATTGTCTTTTGTAGTTTCGGCAGCCAGTATTTTCACACCTCTCGATTTTGCGATTTCCATGCAATAGTTGGTGAGTGTAAAACCAAGTTCCTTTTTCTGCCAGGCGTCAGTAATTAAAATGGCATATTCCATCATTTCAACGTCAGGATCGGCAATTAAACGGCCAACTCCAATCAGTTTTTTCTTTCCTTCATCTTCAACTTCGGCTACAATTGCAATTTCACGGTCGTAATCGATAAAGCAATACTGAGATGCAATATCATGCGAATCGAAATAAAAATCATAACGGAACCTGTGGTAAATCGACTCTTTTGAACAACTTCCGAGTAATTCAAGCCAAAGTGGTTCGTCTTCAGGCTTTATCGGGCGGAGAAGAATTTCAGTACCGTCTTTTAAGATTGCAGTCTTGATTAAACTTTCAGGGTAAGGACGCAAAATCAGGTGTGAATACTCTTTAACCGGTTTTTTCAGAATTTCTTCGTCAACCACAATCCGGGCGTCAAGCGCAATCACATCGGTTGGTGTAACAACAAGCGGATTGATATCAAGTTCTGCTATTTCAGGATAATCGGCTGCGAGATATGACATTCGGATCAATGCTTCAATCAGTTTATCGATATTTTTTGGCGAATCTCCGCGATAACCTTTTAAAAGGGGATAGATTTTTAGCGATTTCAGCATTTGATGCGCGAGTTGTTCATTCAGCGGCGGAAATTCCAAACGTTTGTCTTTGAATAATTCTGCAGTAACGCCGCCCATTCCAACCAACATAACTGTTCCAAAAACTGAATCTTTTTTGGTTCCAACAATCAGTTCTATCCCATCTTTTGTATTTACCATTCGTTGCACTGTAACGCCGTCGATTCGTGCATCGGGACGTTTCTGAGCTGCAGTTTTTACCATGTTCCTGAATGTTGCCCTCACCATTTCTTCGTCTTTGATATTCAGCGCAACACCGCCCACATCCGATTTGTGGGTAATATCGGGCGAATATATTTTCAGCACAACCGGATAACCTTTTTGTTCGGCAATGGCAACTGCCTCGTCTTCGGTAGCAGCCGGAGTAGGGTGGGTTGTATTGATTCCGTAATCGTTCACGAGCATCTTTGAATCATCTTCATTCAGTATTTTTGCTTTTGGAAACACTTCTGTTAAATACTTTTTACGAAGTTCCAACCTGTCATATTGAAACGAAACGGGTAGTTCTTTTGGCGTTTCATAAAGCATTGCCAGGTTTTTTGAATAATCGGAAAGGGTCATAAATGCGCGGATGGCTTGTTCGGGTGCAGAAAAATTTGAAATGCCTGCCTGATTAAAAATTTGAACACCTTCGTGCATACTGGCCCCGCCAAGCCAACCGGCCATAATCGATTTTGTTGTTTTTGCAGCTAATTGCGAAATTGATCTTGCCGTTTCAGTTGGGTCGGTCATGGCTTGCGGTGTAAGCAAAACCAACACAGCATCAACTTTTTCATCTTCAAGAACAATTTCAGTTGCGCCTGCAAATCGCTCCGGAGTAGCATCTCCAAGCACGTCAATAGGATTTCCGTGCGACCAGAAAGGTGGCAAATACTCATTTAGTTTTTGCATTGTTGTTTCAGAAAGTTCAACTAATTTGCCTCCCATCGAAATTAAGGAGTCGGTAGCCATAACTCCGGGGCCACCGGCATTTGTAACAATGGCAAGCCGGTTTCCTTTTGGCATCCGGCGGCGGCCAACCAAATCTGTAAATTCGAAAATATTTCCGAAATCGAAAACCCTTGCAAGTCCGGCACGCCGAAAAACGGCATCATAAATTGAATCTTCAGAAGCCATTGCGCCTGTGTGTGACGCCGCAGCTGCTGCCGATTCGGGGAATCGACCGGATTTATAAACTATAATCGGCTTTTCGCGCGAGAAAGCACGCGCAGCCGACATAAATGTCCGTGCTTCTGACATTGATTCAACATACAAAACAATTGATTTTGTGTTTGGATCCTGCCCGAAATAATCAATTAAATCTCCAAAATTCACATCCATCGAATTCCCAATGGAAACAAAATATGAAAAGCCAATATTGGATTCGTAAGCCCAATCCAGAACAGAAGTGCAAAGCGCTCCCGACTGCGAAATAAATGCAACATGACCTTTTTTGGGCATACCGTTGGCAAAACTGACGTTCATGTTTAATCCGGGTACAAGAATTCCCAAACAGTTTGGACCGATTACCCGCATTTCGGGAAATTTCGATTTCTCTTCTTTAACCTGTTTTTCCAGTTCTTTGCCTTCTTCTCCTGATTCTTTGAAACCTGCAGACATGATTATTATGCCGTGAATGCCAGCTTCACCGCATTCGCGGATGATTTGCGGGACAAATCTTGCAGCTGTCATTATCACAGCTAAATCAGGAGTTTTTGGTAAACTTCGAACATCCGGATAACAGGGAATCCCAAATACTGCTTCGCGTTTTGGATTTACCGGATAAACCACGCCGTTGAAACCGCCACCTACAAGGTTACGCAAAGTTATTCCTCCTACACTGTTAGGGTTGTCGGAAACACCTATCAATGCTATTCGTTTCGGTTTGAAAATGCTGTTTAATTTCTTGATAGCCATTTGGATATGTTTTTGGTTTAATATTAATAAGTAATTATTGTTTTTAAACGGTTTTAAAGTTGGTTGAAATTTTTATAAAAAACACATAAAAATGTCAGTTTATGAAACTCTTGGTTTTGCCTGTTAAAATTAAAATAAAATGCTTTAAATGCTATTGAATCAAATATATAAGTACGAATTATTGTTAAAAAACATGAAGTTTTATGTTATAAAACAGGCCGCCGTTTTTCAGTTTTTAAACTCATTTTTAGAAATTGGAATTAAAAAACCCGGAAATTCCGGGTTTCTGATTCGAAAAATGCCTCTTTAAAAAAAGTAAATCAACTTTTCTTTACAGTGAGGTGTATAAAAAATACCAGTTCAGGCATTTTTCAAAATAACTTCTGATGCATCTTCAATTGCTACCTGTTCTTTATCTTTTAAAGGTTTTACCATCAATATTGTACCAACTGCAACAAAACATAGCACCCCGCAAATGGTAAAAGCAAGCGGGAAATTACCCATGTCGCCTAATTTACCTCCCAATATTGGGAAAATTATTCCTCCGATTGCGTAAGCTAAAAATACCCAGCCATAGTTTTGTCCAAAGTTTTTATTTCCGAAAATGTCGGCGGTAATAGTCGGAAAAAGTGAAAACAAACCACCATAATTGAATCCAATGAGAACAGCAAAAAGGTAAAGTGTTACCTGTGTTCCGGCCATCCATTGAAACAGGATTACAAACGCACCCTGCGTGGCCATCATCAATGCAATAGAGGTTTTTCTGCCGATTTTGTCGCTGATCATGCCCCACAGAATTCGTCCCAATCCGTTAAACAAAGCAAAGAAAACAGCCATTGCCAGTGTTGCTGCAGCACCTGCAACTTCTTTCGAAATCCCGTTTGCCTGCATTGCTTCCATTGGCCAGAGTTTCATTAGCCCGATGCTCAAAAGGCCTGCTCCGGCGCCAAAAGCATAAGTTAAAACAATCAGATAGAACTGGTTTGTTTTTAACATTTGACTGCTTGTATAATTAACAGAGCCGGCAGCCTTAACTGCTGATTTTGTTTCTTCAGGATTCCAACCTGCTGGTTTCCATCCTGCAGCAGGAAAAACCATCCATAAACTTCCAATTAAAATTATAATGAGAAATATAATTCCCAGCACAATAAAAGTATTCGACATACCAATACTTTTAATCAGTTCTGCCCCTCCAATCGAACCTAATTTGCCTGCCAGTGTCATCCAAAGTGTGGCGCCAAAACCAAAACCTGCAACAGCAAGCCCGGTTATAAGCCCTTTTTTGTCAGGATACCAGCGCATTCCAACCGCGATGGGAACTACGTAACCCATTCCAATTCCTGCACCACCAAGTATTCCAACAAAAATTAACGTAGTAACATAATTTTCTGCACCCAGTAATCCGGCTATAATATAACCCAATCCAAGTGTTACACCACTTGCAATTGTAAGTTTTCGCGGTCCGTATTTTGGCATCAGCCGGCCTGCAATTACCATAACAACCGCAAAAACTGCAACACCTACTGAAAATACAATCTGGGTTTGCGCTTTCGACCATCCGCCTTCAACCAGTTCGCTTGTAAACACTGACCAGGCGTAAAGATTTCCCAACGCGAGCTGAATTAAGATTGCCCCAACAACAACCAAAGATCGGTTCATCACTTTTTGATTATTCATAATGATTTGGAATTTGATTTTTTTAGATTGATTTTGAAATAAAAAGGAGGTTGTCAATTGATTTCAGACACCCTCCTTTTTTAATTATTACATTATCTTTTTACTGCAACTTTTGCTCCGTCAATTATTTCATCAACTACGCCCGGATCAAGCAGTGTGGAAGTATCGCCAAGGTTGGTGGCATCGCCTTCCCCGATTTTACGAAGAATACGACGCATAATTTTACCTGATCTTGTCTTTGGCAATCCGTGAACGATTTGGATTTTATCGGGTTTTGCGATTGCCCCGATAAATTTATTCACCGTTTCCCTGATTTCATTTTCTATGGTTTTCATTTCATTGTCCGAAAGATCCTCGCAGATTACATACGCGTAAATTCCTGAACCTTTTATTTCGTGCGGATATCCAACCACAGCCGACTCGATTACTTTCGGGTGCTGGTTAATTGCATCTTCAACTTCTGCTGTACCAATTCTGTGCCCCGAAACGTTGATAACGTCATCAATTCGGCCAATAATCCGGTAGTAACCTTCTTCGTCGCGTTTAGCGCCGTCACCTGTTAAATACAAACCCGGGAATGCCGAAAAATAGGTTTGAAAACAACGCTGGTGATCGCCATAAGTAGTTCGTAACATTCCTGGCCATGGAAATTTTATGCAAAGTATCCCTTCCACAGCATTACCTTTTAACTCTTTTCCCTCAGGATCAACTAAAACAGGCTGAATACCAGGTAATGGCAGTGTTGCAAGTGAAGGTTTTGTTGGTGTGATTCCAGCCAGTGGAGTAATCATTATACCTCCGGTTTCGGTTTGCCACCAGGTATCTACAATCGGACATTTTCCTTTTCCAACCAAATCGTGGTACCAGCGCCAGGCTTCTTCGTTAATTGGTTCACCAACGGTTCCAAGTACTTTTAACGAACTTAAATCGTGTTTTGTAACCCATTGGTTTCCCTGGGCAACAAGTGCACGTATAGCAGTTGGGGCTGTATAAAAGTGGGTAACTTTATATTTGTCAACAATATCCCAGAACCGTCCTGCATCGGGCCAGGTTGGCACACCTTCAAACATGATTGTGGTTGCCCCTGTTAACAGCGGCCCGTAAACAATGTACGAGTGCCCGGTTACCCAGCCAATATCTGCAGTACACCAGTAAATATCGCCATCGCTGTATTGGAATACATTTTTGAAAGTATATTCAGTGTAAACCATATAGCCACCGGTAGTGTGCACTACACCTTTGGGTTTTCCGGTTGAACCCGATGTGTAAAGGATAAAAAGTATATCTTCAGCATCCATTTCTGCTGCGGTGTTTTCAGTTGAAACACCTTTAATTACATCACTCCACCAAATATCACGGCCTTTCACAAAATTTATTTCTTCACCGGTTCGGTTCAAGACGATTACATTTTTTACTGTTGGGCATTTTTCAGCAGCTTCATCAACTATTGACTTGAGCGGGATGCTTTTTGCGCCACGGAAACCGCCATCGGAAGTGATTATTACATTTGAAGTTGCATCGTTTACACGGTCGGCCAGTGCAGTTGCCGAAAAACCTGCGAAAATGATTGAATGGATTGCACCGATTCTTGCACATGCAAGCATTGCAACAGCAAGTTCAGGAACCATTGGTAAGTAAATGGCAACCCTGTCGCCACGTTTTACACCCAATTTTAAAAGCCCGTTGGCAAATTGTTTTACTTTTTCGAATAGTTCGCCGTAAGTAAGTTTTATTTCTGCTTCTTTTGGGTCGTTGGGTTCCCAAATAATAGCAACCTGGTCTTTTCGCATAAACATATTACGTTCGAAAATATTTTCCGTAATATTCAGTTTGCCATTAACAAACCAGTTTATGTTGGGTGCATTTTTTCCTTCGAATTTGTAATCGAGCACCCGGTCCCATTTTTTATGCCAGTAATGACTTTCTGCAATGTTGCCCCAAAATCCTTCGGGGTTTGCTACACTTTCCTGATACTTCTGAAAATATTCAGCCAGGCTTGTAATTTTATTTACCATATCACAATCTGTTTTAGTTAATGATTCAATTATAAAGACAAAATCGGTCTGGTTTTGTTGAAAAAGCTTTCCGAAATAATAAAATTAAAAAACTCCGTTCGACCGTTTTTTAGCCGTTGAATATCGATTGAAGTTGTTTGTATTTATATTCTCTCCGGATTTTTCTTCGAAAAGTGGGGTGGAGTGGTATGGCGAATTTTTGTACAACAAGATGGCTTTTATTTTTTTAAATTCCTGTACAATAAATTAACAGGGTTTGAATTTAATACAAAAAAACTTCATTTGGTAATTTTATAACATATTGTACAACACTATAATTTTCTTCAAAAAACAGGTTGGGGCATGATAGATTTTTAAAGTTTTTTTCATATTTTAAGAAGCTTCATAAACTATACAGACCACTCAGCTTTTTTTAATCAAAGTAAAACCGATCGCTAAATTCAATACTGATAAGGATGAAAGTAAATTGAAACGAAACTTAATTTATTATTGTCAACTGCAAATAGTCAGGCAAGTAGGTTTATAATGGAAAATGGAAATAGTGAAACATTTGAAAATGAATTTGCTGACAAATACTATTTTAACGTGAGACAGGATTTTTGCAGAGAATTTTAATATTCGATTTGATGGAAACATTCTAAGTGAATTTCAATACATTCGTAAAATATAACTTGCATTTAGAAATGTTCAGCTAACAATTAAAATTAAGTTCGGAATTACATTAAATACTTTTTGAAAACAACCAATAAAAATCAGATGATATCAAACATACTCAGATCAGGCGTATTTTTCTTATTTTCTTTTTGCCTGCTGGTTTTTACAGCTTGCGAAAAAGATGAGATTTCAGAACCCGGAGAAGAATTAACCGATTTTGAATTTCCTCGCATTACTTATGTCGATTCGCTGATTTATCTGGAAATACAAAAGACCTGCAAGGAACGTTGGGATTTAAAAATGATGGATAGTGAATCGTTAATAATTCTTTCCTATAAAAATGATTATACAATATATTGTGAAGGCCAACAGGATAATCAGTACTATTGGTTTGTAATCAGTACCGATTTGAACGGGAAGTGGATTAGCGGTGAGAAAAGCCCTTATTCTGGCAAAGGTTCGGTATTTAATTTAAAAAGTATCGGCAAGCTGAAATTAGAAGATATAAAGGGTTTTTGGAAAGAAGGTTCGACCCTGGAGGTTTCTAATAACCAGCACTCTTACTTTGATAACTATCTGGGATATTTGGATAACGAGAGTATATTCAATAATAGTGGACAAGTAATTTTGCTGTCGTTTTTTAAATCAAAAGAAGATGCGGTTAATGCAATGGAATTAAGGCGGAATACTGTAGCATCAGTTATCAGTCAGGGCAACTCAACTGTTTTGCCCGGACTTTGGTGGTACACAGAAATGCCTGCCGATGCAGTTTTTGTAAGCCGGTGGAATGTTTTACTGGAAATTCATATCGGAAATTCAGAAAATAAACCGGAAGAAGATGCAATGTACAACACTGCAAACGAAATTATAAGGAGGATGAGTTTGTTACTTGATTAAAAGTGTGTCTCTTACAAATTGAAAGTCTGCGCATTAATATACTTTGAATCCGGAATGAGACATTTCAAATTGTATTATTTCTGAAGATTCAAAATTTTTATGGATGGTATAAAACATAAAAATTATCTGACAAAAGTTATGCATTGAATAAACAGTTTACTTTAACTTCGGCAAAAAAAGCAATGAACATTAAAAACTTTACCGATTTGCTTGAAGCTGCACGAAAGCAACCCGAAAAAAGATTGGTTGTTGTAAACGGTGTTGACGAGCATACAATAGAAGCGCTTAACCTGGCTGTTGAAATGGGTTTTGTTACCCCGATTTTAACCGGAAACAAACAGCGGGTTTTGGAGATTTTAAAAAATTTAAACATTAATGCAGCAAAATACAGAATTGTTGATGCCGCTTCACCAAAAGAAGCTGGTGAAAAAGCGACAGAACTTATAAATAACGGGGAAGCAGATTTAATTATGAAAGGCTTGCTAACCACTGATAAATTTATGCGCGTTCTGTTAAAAAAGGAATCAGGATTAGTTCCGGCCAGTGGCACACTCAGTCATATTTCGGTAATGGATAACCCAAACTATCATAAACTTTTAATTTTCAGTGATGCTGGAGTAATTCCGTACCCCGATTTAAAACAGAAAATTTTAATGACAGAAAACCTGATCCAGGCAGCAAAACGATTGGGAATTGAAAACCCAAAAGTGGCAGTAATTGCACCAACAGAGCAGATTATTATTTCAATACAAAGTTGTATGGACGGGGCAACAATTGCAAAAATGTCGGAACACAGGCAAATTGAAGGAGGAATGGTTGACGGCCCGATGGCATTGGATGTGGCACTTGATCGCGATTCGGCTGAAATTAAAGGTTTCACTTCGCCTGTCGCGGGTGATGCTGATTGTTTGCTTTTCCCAAATATTGATGCGGCTAACGTATTTTACAAAACCAATTCGAAGTTGTGTAATGCCGAAATGTCGGGCATAATTGCCGGGGCAAAGGTTCCGGTGGTTGTTTCATCACGCGGCGACAGCGAAAAAACTAAATTAAACTCTATTGCGCTTGCTTCTTTGCTAAGTTGAAAAATGTATAAAATTCTGGCCATAAATCCCGGTTCAACCTCAACAAAATTTGCCGTTTATTTCGATGAAGAATGCGTGTTGAAAAAAACAATCCGGCATTCACTTGACGATCTGATACTTTATGAAAACATTATCGATCAGTTTGATTTCAGGAAAGGATTGATTATTGATGCCCTTGTTGACGAAGGTATTGAGGTTGATTCAATAAAATATATCATCGGCAGGGGAGGGTTAACATATCCGGTTGAATCTGGTGTTTATCGTGTAAATCATTTAATGTTGAAACACGTTCGCGAAGGGGTGTTGGGACAACATGCCAGTAATCTTGGCCCTTTGCTGGCCGATTTCATTTCGTTGCAAATACCGGATGCCCGGGCTTTTATTGCCGACCCCGTAGTAACCGATGAACTTGAAGAGATAGCCCGGATTGCCGGTAACAAACATTTCAAACGTCTTTCAATTTTTCATGCACTTAATCAAAAAGCCACAGCCAGGAAACATGCTGAAAATATGGGCAAAAGATATGATGAGATGCAACTTATTGTTGCCCATTTAGGAGGTGGAATTTCGGTAGGTGCACACAAAAATGGCCGGGTAATTGACGTTAATAATGCTTTAAATGGTGAAGGCCCTTTTAGTCCCGAACGCTCAGGAACTTTGCCTGCGGCACAATTAATAGATATTTGTTTCAGTGGAAAATATTCGAAAGCTGAAATAGACAGAATGGTTTTGGGTGAAGGCGGTTTTGTAAGTTACCTGGGCACCAACAATGCCAGGGAAGTAGAAGACCGGGCGAAATCGGGCGATAAAAATGCAGCTTTTATTCAGGAAGCGCTATTTTACCAAACTGCAAAAATAATTGGAGAAATGGCTACTGTGCTTAAAGGGAAGGTTGATGCAATTTTGTTGACCGGTGGACTTGCGTTTAATAAAAGCCTGGAAGAGTACATAAGTACTGGAGTTGGTTTTATCGCACCGGTTTTTACTTATCCGGGTGAAGATGAGTTGGAATCCCTTGCAATGAATGCTCTCCGGGTTGCCCGTGGCGAAGAAGTTGTAAAAGAATATTTGGGTTGAAAATGTATTAACTTTTCTCTGAATTTATCAGACTTAAATAACAGGGCAGCTAATAAAATCACATTTATTTATTTAACAAAGGAATATTTAAAAATCTAATTCAAATTACTGATAATTAGCAAACTAAGCTCAGATTGAATGCTCCCCGAATTCATATTACCATAAAAAGACAAATAAAAAAATTGATATTTAACTATAAAAATTTGATATATATCGTTTTTTGTCTATTTTCATGCAATCGATTGCTTCTGTTTTGGGAATGTGATAAGAAGCTGGTAAATAAGTGATTGTGTTTTTACTGAATTTTATTCTATGTCACTTTTTAATATCCGGTTTTAAAATTTGAACTGAAATCTGTACTTAAGTTACAGTAAATGTTTATCCGGGAGTTTTCGAAAACAAATAAAACTAATGTATCTATGCTTAAACTTTTTATTATAGTAATTGCACTATTATGTTTTGGTTGTTCTAATCAAAATAAACAGGAATCAAAGTCAGATATTATTTCCCGCGTTTCGCAGCAGATGAAATTCGCAGTTCAACTTGCTGATCAGGTAAAAGACAGTGTTTTGGTTGCTCCCCGCACTATTGAAAATGGTAAATTAAAACTGGTTCGTGCGCGTGACTGGACCAGTGGTTTTTTTGCAGGCAATTTATGGATGGTTTATGATTTGACTGGCGATGAAATATGGAAAGAAAAAGCCATTGAATATACTTTGCCACTTGAACAGGAACAATGGGATGGCGGCACTCACGATTTGGGTTTCAAAATGTTTAATAGTTTTGGAAAAGCATATCAGTTTATCGGAAACGAAGCTTATAAAAATGTTGTAATCCAATCGGCAAAAACCCTGGCAACAAGGTTTAATCCTAAAGTTGGCTGCATCCGTTCGTGGGATCACAATGCCGACAAATGGGATTTTCCGGTTATTATCGATAATATGATGAACCTTGAAATGTTAATGTGGGTTGCAAAAGAAACAGGAAATGACACACTTAGGCAAATTGCGATTTCACATGCACAAACCACGGCAAAAAACCATTTCAGGGAAGATAATTCGTCATACCATGTAATTGATTATAACCCAGAAACAGGTGAAGTTGAAAACCGGAATACGCACCAGGGATATTCAGATGAAAGTGCCTGGGCACGTGGTCAGGCCTGGGGACTTTATGGTTTTACAATGATGTACAGGGAAACCGGAATGGAAGAATTTTTAGTTCAGGCTGAAAAAATAGCCGGGTTTATTTTAAATCAAAAAGGAATAAAAGAAGGACAAATTCCATACTGGGATTTTAACGCACCAAATATTCCGGACGAACCATATGATGCATCGGCTGCGGCAATTATTGTTTCAGCACTTTATGAATTAAGTACGTATTCTAATAATGGAAAGGAATATAAAGAAGTTGCAAATCGATTGTTCGAGACTTTATCTTCACCCGAATTTTCTGCAACAGTTGGAGAAAATCAGGGGTTTTTATTAAAACATTCAACCGGGCATTTACCAGGCGGATCAGAAATAGATGTGCCTTTGGTTTATGCTGACTATTATTATTTGGAGTCAATCATTAAAATGAATAATATGGAAAGAATCAAAAAGTGAAAAAATACTTAAACCAACTATACAATATTTTATTAAACATTTATTATTAATTATTTACCTAAAACTATTTTTTTATGAAAAACAAAAATGGAATTAAAAGAGCAACCCGCTTTTTTATGATGTGTTTCTTTTTCGTTGCTGTGAGTTTGGGAGCTTATGCCCAGAAAACGGTAACGGGAATAGTTAAAGACGATGGAGGCGTCCCGCTGCCAGGTGTATCTGTTATTATTAAAGGTACGACAAATGGTGTAGCAACTGGAATTGATGGAGAGTTCTCATTGTCAGGAGTGAATTCAGAGACAATACTGCTGTTTTCTTTTGTAGGTTTTGAACCTCAGGAAATATCAGTCGGAAATCAGACTGCTTTCAATGTAACGCTTGTTCCATCATCTATTGGATTGGATGAAGTTGTAGCCATAGGTTATGGTACACAAAAGAAAGCAAACCTTACAGGTGCAGTTGGGCTGGCAACCGCTGAAAGGTTGGAAAATAGGCCTATTGTATCTGCCGGACAAGGGCTTCAGGGTGTAATACCCAACCTTAACATTACTTTTCAGAATGGTGACCCGACTTCCTCGGCAAATTTCAACGTGCGTGGTTTTGAATCGATAAATGGTGGTAGTCCATTGATTCTTGTTGATGGCGTTCCGATGGATTTGGAAAGGTTAAATCCGAGTGATATTGCAAGTGTAACTGTTTTAAAAGATGCTGCAGCTGGTGCGGTTTATGGTGCGAGAGCTGCATTTGGGGTTATACTTGTTGAAACAAAAAAAGGAAAAACAGGAAAAGTAAATGTAACTTTTAGTACAGAACAATCTCTTTCTAAACCAATCTTCCTGATTGACCCTGTAACAGATCCTTATACTTTTGTAACCGAGTGGAACAAAGCTAATTTCAGAACGAGTGGTTCCAATTCTTATGACGATAATTATGTTGAAGGGACAAAGAAATGGAGCGAAAATCCAACTTTCGAAAATGCATGGGGAGTGTATAACGGTGAACTTCGTTTTTACGGGTTTAATGATTATCAAAATATATTAATTACTGATTTTGCTCCACAGCAAAAGTACGATATGAACATTTCAGGTTCTTCTGAAAAGGCAAATTATTATGTTTCTTTTGGTTATCTTAACAAAGATGGCTATCTGAAAAATAAGGATAAAAATGAGAAATACGAAAGGTTCAATGTTTTGATGAAAGCCGATTTCAAAATCAATAATTGGTTAGCTTTAGAGGAAAAAGTAATATTCAATTCGCAGGTGAGTGACAAACCACACTTTTATAACTGGGACGTAAACATTAATACTTCAGCCCGTAAAAAACCAATTGAGCCTCTGTATTTCCCCGATTTACCATATTACCTTGAGCCAGGCGACCACGACCAGTTTGCACAGTATATTGGTATGGGCTACGGAGCAGTTAGTTTTCTTCCATACCTTGAACAAGGTGGCCGTGAAACTTTTACTACTAATGACACCTGGTTTACTCAGGGTGTTAATTTAACTCCTATAAAAGGATTGTTAATCAAAGGTGATTTTTCATACCGCACATACTGGCGTGAAAGACAGGATGTAGCTTCAAAAGTTGATGTTTTATTCACTCAAAATCTTAAGGAAGCCAATCCTGTTAACAACGGTTTAAGCGGCGATGACTGGATCATTAATGAAATTGACCGCTCGCAGTATTATGCGTTCAATACATATGCAGAATATACAGTGGATCAGATTCCTGATCATTATATTAAAGCAATGGTTGGTTTCAACCAGGAATGGGGAATGAATATGGGGGTAATGGCTCAGGCGAGAGCTTTGGTAACTCCATTGGTTACCGACCTTAATGCAACAGTTGGTACACAGAATGTTTCAGGTGGTAAGAACCACGTGTCACTTCGTGGTGTATTTTATCGGTTAAATTATTCATTCAGAGATAAATATCTGATTGAAGCAAATGGCCGCTATGACGGTACTTCACGTTTCCCGACTGACAGTCGTTTTGGATTTTTTCCATCAGTTTCATTGGGTTGGAGGATTTCAAATGAAAGCTTTATGGCAGGAACTAGCAATTGGCTTGATAATTTAAAATTACGTGCTTCTTACGGCGAACTAGGTAATCAGACTATTTACAACAGTAACGGAAGTCAAAACTACTATCCATATATAGCAACAATGGGAATCGGACAGTCAAGTTATATAATGACAGGTTCAAACAGAACTCCTTATGTTTCTCCTGCCGGTTTGGTAAGTCCAAGTCTAACATGGGAAACTGTTGTTTCAAAAAACATTGGTATTGATGTTACATTACTAAAACAAAGACTTGATTTTTCTTTTGATGCTTTTACACGAGATACAAAGGATATGCTTACCAACGTAACTTTACCTGAAATCCTTGGAACTTCTGCACCAAAAGCCAACGCTGCTGATTTGCGTACAACTGGTTGGGAACTCTCAGCAACCTGGCATGATGTAATTGCAAAAGACTGGAGATATGGGATTAATCTTGCATTGTCTGACAATGAAGCAAAAATAACAAAATACGATAATCCAACTGGTTCATTAAATGAATTCTACGAAGGACAAATTATGGGTGAAATCTGGGGATATGTAACCGAGGGTATTTTTCAGGAAGACAGTGAGGTTGCAGCTCATGCTGACCAGGCTCAACTTGGTGCTAACTGGCGTGCAGGCGATATCATGTACAAGGATTTAAATAATGATGGTAAGATTACAGCCGGTAGCAATACCCTTTCTGATCCGGGCGACCGCCAGATTATTGGTTACAGTAATCCACATTTTTCTTATGGTATCAACCCTGATTTAAGTTATAAAAACTGGACATTAAATGTTTTCTTCCAGGGTTTGTTCCGCGACTTCCTTCCTGAAAA
>DAOPKR010000014.1:24464-34665 GCA_035391305.1 Draconibacterium sp. | reverse complement strand
TGGGAAGCTACTAAAATGCACAAACCGCTTGATCCCGAAGTTGAATATAACAATGCAACAGGTCAGGAACGTAACGATTTGACCCAGGAATACTATTTCCAGCGTACATTCTCGTTGGGTGTGAAAGTATCATTCTAATCAATTAAAATAGAAAATACAATGAAAAAGAATATTTTAAAAATCAGTTTTATAGTTTTTGCAACCCTTGTAATGGTTAGTTGCAACAATGAATTCCTGGAAAGGATACCATTGGACGCCATTAGCAACGATTCTTTCTGGAACACGGAAAGTGATCTTAAAAATTACAACAATAATTTTTACAACATGGCCAAGGACGATATTAATGTTACAATCATGATGGGGCATCACAATGGTTTCGACAGTCAATGGGCAGGTTACGAGTATCTTGATGGTTATTCTGACAATACGGCTCCTATTGAACCCCGTGGGTTAAGATTTGCTGAAGTAAGAGCAGGTATTTATACAATTCCTAACAACGCCCAGGATTTTGGCTGGCGTGGATGGAACTTCTTACGCGCCATAAACATTGGTATGGATAATTACGGAAAAGCAAACGTTTCAGAAGCTGTCCGTAATAAATATATAGCAGAAGCACGTTTGTTCCGTGGTTGGTTTTACGCTGATAAAGTTGAAAAATTTGGTGATGTAACATGGGTAGATCATGAATTGACAACCGAATCGGAAGAACTTAATGCACCTCGCACACCGCGTTTGGAAGTAATGGAAAACGTACTTGCTGATTTGGATTTTGCATGTGCAAATTTACCATCGACGCAGCATCTGGAAGGCGATCCCGGACGTTTCAATAGATGGGTAGCATTGGCTGTTAAAGCCAGAGTTTGCCTTTTTGAAGGTACATGGCAGAAATATCGTGGAATGGCTGATGCCAACAAATGGCTTACAGAAGCAGCTGCAGCTTCAAAAGAACTGATTCAGAATGGACCATACAGATTATATACTAGTTCAGACATGGATCATGTTTATAACTACACACACCGTGCCTTAGATCTTTCAGGAAACCCGGAAGTTATATACTGGCGCAAATACGCCACAGGTGTTGAAGTAAACCATTTCCAGAGTTATCATGCAGGTTATAATGGTGGAGCTACAAAAGATGCAGTTGAAGATTATCTTTGCAAGGATGGCCTTCCTATTACTCTTTCTCCACTGTATAAAGGTGATGCAGTTTATGAGGACATTTTTGTTGATCGTGACCCAAGATTAAGACAAACCATTCTTCACCCTGAAGATCAGCCATATTACCGTTATGGCAACCATGATTATCTTGTTTATACTTATCCTCGTATAAAAGGTACTGCTGGAGGCCGAAACACTGCAACCGGTTACCACATTATTAAAGTATATGAAAATAATGCAGCATCGGCCGCATACAACGTATCTACTTCACCTGCAATTACACTTCGTTTAGCTGAAGCAATGCTGATTTATGCCGAGGCTGTTGCTGAATTGGGTACCATTACTCAAGATGATTTGGATATGTCAATCAATAAATTACGCGATAGGGTTGGAATGCCACATTTGATGTTGAATCCTCCAATGGATCCACGTTATGCAAATTTGGGAATTTCATCAACTTTAGTTGAAATTCGTCGCGAACGCCGTATTGAACTTTTCATGGAAGGTTTCAGATATGATGATTTGAGAAGATGGAAGCTTGGGAAGAAGCTGGAACAAAAAGACCTGGGTATGCGATGGGACGAAGCAAATCAAACCAGATTTGATCCTCAGAAAAAAGCCACTGTAAAAACTACAATGGTTAATGGCATTCCTTATTTAGATCCTTATCAGGGAACTGATTATGGTAACCCGGTATTTGATGAAAGCAAACATTATTTGTGGCCTATACCAATTAATTCAATTTCACAGAATCCGGCTTTGGGACAAAATCCTGGCTGGTGAAATTAAATTCAATTTTGAAAAACGATAACGAATAAATGTCGTTTTTGAACCTATTTCAAAGCCGTAATTATTCAGTTAATTACGGCTTTGTTTTCTCTTATTTGCTTGTCTGTTGAATAAGGTAAAGGCTCTAACGTAGGAAAACGGAGCAAAAACAATTGTAAAAAGATTACTTAATAGAGAACCAACACCAACCTGATAATGAAATTTACAGCTGGGAAAACACTTTGTGCGCTTGCGATTTTTTTCCTTTTTATTTACAAAAATGGAGTTGCACAGCAAACAAAAGAATCAACGGAAATAGAAAAACTATTTTCCAAAGTTGATTTGAATTTTACCGGGCTTGATAAAGTAAAACAATCACAAATTAATATGGAAGTTGCTGCCGATGAGCTCCTTCACTACTTTAAAACCCGAACAACGGTTAAACATACGGCCAATCAAGCCGAAAATAAATCAATAACCGAAAAAGATATAAAATGGGCCAACGATGCTTTGGAGCATGTTTTTGTTGGTCAGCCTGCTTATCCTTCACAATTTTGCGGAGAGGAAATCGACTGGAGTTTTCGCCCCGTACCCGATAATGAATGGGTTTGGCAACTTAACAGAATGTATTTTTGGAATTCAATGGGAAAAATATACGCCCAAACCAGCGATGAGAAATATGCGGAAGAATGGTGCAGGCAAATCGTTGACTGGACCCGAAAAAATCCAAACGACAAAAATCATAAATATGCATGGCGTTCAATCGAAGCAGGAATTCGGGGATACAGCTGGACAACACTTTTCTGGCAGTTTATAAATTCGCCACATTTTAACTCCGAAGTTCTTGTTGCATACTTAAACAGCGTGTTCGACCACGCCGATTTTCTGATGACAAAATACTCAACACGCAGCAACTGGGGTTTAATGGAAGCCGAAGGAATGGCATTTATCGCAATTACTTTTCCCGAGTTTAAGGATGCCGAAAAATGGAGAGATGAAGCTTTCCGGCGTTTAAACAATGAAATAAATCTACAGGTATATACTGACGGGCATCAGCGCGAACTTGCGATGGGATATCATATTGGTTGCATCAACTGGTTTTTGAGAACCTACGAACTTGCAAAAATAAATAACATGGATAATGCCTTTCCCAAATCATATCTCGAAACAATTGAGAGAATGTGCGAAGTGCCAATGAAATTGTGCCATCCCGATGGAACAAATGCCCAGTTTGGCGATTCCTGGGAAGGTTTGCCGGGGCAATATTCTGATAGATTTTTTGAATGGGCTGAAAAATTTAACCGGGAAGACTTTCTTTTTCTGGCGACGGATGGAAAGGAAGGGAAAAAGCCTGATTCAATGGCGTTTGCGCTTCCACAAAGCGGGTTGTATTCTATAAAAAGCGATTGGAATAAAAATGCCATTTCAATGGTTTTAAAATGTGGCCCCGATGGCGGCGGACATTGCCAGCCCGACAACGGAACTTTTGAATTGTATGCAGGCGGCCGAAATTTAATGCCCGATGCAGGTAGTTACATTTATAGCGGCGACCCCGAAAACAGGGCGTGGTTTCGTCAAACAAAAGTGCACCAGACGCTTACTTTAAATGGCGAAAATTCTGTGTATGCTCCAAAACTACTGCTCTGGCAACCCGGCGAAAATCTGGATATGCTGGTTGTTGAAAATCAAAGCTATGAAAACCTGGCACATCGTCGTTCTGTGTTTTTTGTCGATAAAAGATATTTTGTAATTGTTGATGAAGCAAAGGGTACGGAAAAAGGCGATATCGAAATTCATTTTCAGTTTGCACCGGGTGATGCAGTTTTAAACGCGGAATCTTTTTCCGCTCAAACAGATTTTACTGATGGCTGGAATGTTTTTGTTCAAACCCAAAATCAAAATGGATTGAAAATGATTGAAGAAAAAGGCCAGGTTTCTTTTGAATATACAAAGAAGGAACCACGACCTGCTTTTTGCTTTCGCTTAGAGAAAAAGGAAAGCGATGAAAAAATATCCTTTATAACTGTAGTAATTCCTTTTGAAAAAGCAGTTCCGGACATTCAGGTAAAGGATTTTTTCCGTTTGCCGAATGGTATTAACCTAACAATTTCCGAAAAAGGTATTGAAAAAGAAATTTCATATAAACTGAATTAATAAGTTGTAATGAATTCAAAACAAATAGTATTATTACTGCTGATTCTTGGTGCTGTTGTTAAACTTGCAACAGCGCAATCATTTGTTCATCCCGGAATTCATCAGTCGAAGGAAGACCTTGATTACATGAAACAACAGGTTTTAAAAGGGGAACAACCCTGGAAAAACGCCTTCGACAGTTTGGTTGCCAATACTGATTTGAACTTTGAAGTTACTGCCTACACTCATGTTTTGCGGGGTCCGTATGGAAAGCCAAACATTGGTGGCGACGATTTGTCAAAAGGTTCAAAACTTGCCTACCAGTGTGCATTGCTTTGGTATATAACCAATGAAAAAAAATATGCCGAAAAAACAATTGAGATATTAAACAAATGGTCGCCGGTTTTGTGGGATTTCGATTATAATGATGCAAAACTGCTGGCTGCCTGGACCGGGCATCAACTTTGCAATGCTGCCGAAATACTAAAAACTACAGATTCCGGTTGGAAGATTGAAGACCAGCAAAATTTCAGTCACATGCTGATGACAGTTTATTATCCTTTAATCAGGTATTATTTTCCAAAAGCCAATGGCAACTGGGACGGGGCAATCATTCACACAATTCTTGCAATCGCAGTTTATACTGATAACCGCGAAATGTTTGACAACGGTATCAACCATTTTTTATACGGACCGGTAAATGGCAGCATTTTTAAATATATCTGGCCCAGTGGTCAGTGTCAGGAAACCTTGCGCGACCAGGGTCATGTTCAACTTGGACTTGGCGAATTTGCCGGGGCGGCGCAAATAGCGTGGACACAGGGGGTCGATTTGTTCTCGCTGGCAAACAACCGGATTGCGCTTGGTTTTGAATATACTGCGAGCTTTCTGCTTGGTGAAAAGCCACAGTCATATGGGCAAATTTCAGATCGTGCTAAAACGCTGAGGGACGATTACGAGGTAGTGTACCGACATTATGTTTCTCAGGGAATTACTGTTCCGTTTACAAAAATAGCCGCAGATTCTGTTCGTTCAAAAGCTACTGTAAGTGTACTTACAGCATCAAGGGCCCCATCCGGAAAATCAATTATTTCAAAAGGCAAACCCGAGCCTTCGAAAATTGCATGGCCTGTAGGCGCTCAGGAAAAATCATCAATAAAAATCCCTGAAAATGTAATAGTTGTAAAACCCGGAGAGTCTGTTCAAACGGCGCTGAACAAGGCTGCTGCCCAAAACGGTTGGGTTGTTTTAACTTCCGGGTTGCATAAAATTTCTGAGAAACTTGAAATTCCTTCAGGTATTACACTTTCAGGAGAAGGAGTTAAAACAATTTTATTTCTTGATCCGGAAGGAGGACGCGATGCAGTTGTAAATGCAGAAAGTAATATGCATAACGTTGTTATTCGTGATTTGGTGATTGAAGGCGCAGCGAATCCGGACACGGGAACTGATCCAAATAGCAGGCGGTCATTCCGCAGTTCAGCAAACCGCGGAGGGATTATGTTTCTGTGGCAATTCGAAGGTGAAATGAAAGATATAACATTGCAAAATATTACGGTTAGAAATTGTACCTACAACGGTGTATTTATCAGTGGTGCTTCAAACTTGAAAATTCTGGACTGCGATTTTAGCGAAAATGGATCGGATGTGGTACCCGGACCAAAATTGCAACATAATTTGTTGCTTTCGCACTGTGCAAATTTTGAAGTGAAGGATTGCAGGTTGGTAACTTCGCCTTTTGGTTGCGGTGTTGCTTTAACAGCTTGTAAAAAAGGAAAAATCCAAGGTTGCGAAATTGCCCGGAATGCGCATTATGGTTGTTTAATAACCGAATCGGAAGATATATCGGTATTCGGCTGTCTTGTTGAAAACAACGACAAAAGTGGTGTAATGGCTGAGTTTTTATCAAAAGGTTCCGAAAATATTGAGGTGTCTGAAAATCTGATTCATTACAATAACGGATTTGGAATTGAATCTTATTCCACAAAAAACATTAAAACACAAGGCAATACTTTAACAGGTAATTTAAAACCTGATCAGCAAAAAATAAGTAATGAGAAATATATTATAATGCAATAATTTTAATCTAAAACCAACTAAAAATGAAAGCAAAAATTAGTTTAATCGTCAGTCTGCTTTGTTTGGTAATTCTGTTTCCGGCAAAAGCACAGGAAAATGAAATCCCAAAACTTGACAATCCAATTTCAGTTCAATATCTGAAAAAGAACCTGTTAAAATCGCAGCCGCGATTGGTACTAAATTCAAATATCGAAAAGGAGCTGAAAAAGAAACTAAAAACGGACCCGGTAACCCAAAATCTTTATAAAGTAATACTTGCTAATTCGGTTGATATTCAGAAAGAACCGTTGCTGGAGAGAAAACTCGAAGGCCGCCGTTTGCTGGGTGTTTCGCGCAAAATGTTGTATCGTATTAACATTTTGGGAATGGTTTACCGTATTGAAAAAGACCCAAAAATTCTGGCCCGCATAAATGATGAAGTAACAGCGGTTTGCAACTTTTCCGACTGGAACCCATCACATTATCTCGATGTTGCTGAAATGTCAATGGCTGTGGCTCTTGCACTCGACTGGACAGCCGGCAAATTACCCAAATCAACCAACGAACTGGCAAAAAGTGCGCTGATTGAGAAAGGTATTAAACCCAGCTGGCCCGAAAACGGGAGTCAACCGGGTTGGGCATACGGACATAACAACTGGAACCAGGTTTGCAACGGTGGAATGATTGCTGCTTCTATTGCCATTGCTGAAAAAGACCCGGAACTGGCAGCAAAAACAATCAGCCGTGCTTTGGATGGAATGACCTCTGCTTTAATACAATACAGTCCCGATGGAGTTTATCCCGAGGGTTCAACATATTGGGGTTACGGAACAAGTTTTTCTGTGGTAACTTCTGCCATGTTGGAAAGTGCTTTCGGAACCGATTTTGGAATTGCGGACTACCCGGCATTTAAAAAGAGTGCGGTTTACAGGTATTTAATGAATACGCCATCGGGCTGGTACTTTAATTTTGCCGATTGTGGCGACAAACGCAGTGAAAGCGGAGACATAATTCTGGCCTGGTTTGCCACAAAAACCGGGAATAAAGAGTTCTTCGAAAGAGAACGCTTTTTGAGTCCGGCAAATAACGACGATGAACTATCGAGGTTGGCAGGCGCCGGTTTGGTTTGGGTTTCACAATACGAAGGAAAAGCTGATATTAAAATGCCAACTATCTGGAAAGGAGATGGTTCAAACCCAATTGTAGTTTTCAAAGGCGATGAAAACGACCCGCACAATTACTATTTCGGTGGAAAAGGCGGACGTGCCACAACAAGCCATGGAAATATGGATGCAGGTTCGTTTATTTTCGAATTGAATGGTGTGCGCTGGAGTATCGATCCGGGAAACCAGAATTATAACACCCTCGAACAAGCTGGATTTGATTTGTGGAATGGCAGCCAAACCGGCCAGCGCTGGACTTTACTCACCAAAAACAACTTTGGTCACAGCACGGTAACCGTAAACGATTCTTTGTTTTTTAATAGCGGTTTTGCTCCGCTCCTCAGTTTTAAGGATGGAAACAGTCCGGAAGCTACTTTCGATTTAACAGCAGTTTATCGCGATAAAATTAAAAGTGCAAAACGTAAATTTCTGAAAGACAGCCCAACTTCCATTGTGATAGAAGATAATTTCGAAACAAACGAAAATACAAAACTGATAACCTGGCAAATGATGACAACCGCTGACGTTGAAATTGTTAAGGGTGGCGCGATTCTTAAACAGGATGGAAAAACCCTGAGACTTGAAAATTTAACCCTGCCTGAATTGGCAATTTCCGTTGTGTCGTTATATCCGGCACCAATGGAACTCGACAGGCAAATTGAAAACTTAAAACGAATTGAAATACGAATTCCTGCCTGGACATTGAAAAACGGGAAAGGAACTTTGAAAGTAAGATTATCCGGACAATAAGATAACTGAACTGGAACACTGATGACACAGATTAAACTGATTCCTCTGATCTTTTACGATGCAAATCAGTAAAATCAGTTTTATCAGTGTTCCATCTATTTTTGAATAATTGAATAAATTCAGCAAAATTGATTTGAATTAAAGCCAATTTTAAAACCAACAATAATGAACCAATTAGTAAAAATATTCATAGTCATTTTTTTTAATGTATTTATTTTAAAAGGAATACAGGCGCAAACCGACGTTCAGCTAATTAAAAAAAGAGTAGTTGATTCGGTTATGAATTCACCTGTTGACGATTCAAGGGTGGAAACGCTGATAAACACCCTGAAACCCGACGGAACCTGGCCGGGGATTGATTATATTGACGTTTCGCGCGAAGGTTTTCAACACAGCGAGCATCTGCAAAATATGGTTGCGCTGGCACGGGCTTATAAAACCAAATCATCAGAATTTTACAAAAACAAAAAAGTAAAGGCTACCATCGAATCTGCTCTTAAAAACTGGGTTGATCACGATTATTTTTGCGAAAACTGGCATCCAAACCAAATCGGCACAACGGGCAGTTTGGTTTCGGTAATGTTAATGGTGGGAGACGAACTGCCTAAAGATTTGGTAGAGAAAGCACAGCCGATTATTGGCCGGGCAAACCTCAATGCATCGGGTGCACGGCCAAGCGGCGACCGCATAAAAATAGCCGGGATATTGGCCAAAAACCTACTTTTTACTGGCGATTACATACAATTTGCCGAAGTGTTGAAAGTTATTGAAGGTGAAATAAAATCAGTTGACTGGATTGGGGCAAAATACGGGTACAGTTATTTCAAAATGGAAAGCGGACTGGGAACCAAAAAATATGAAGGCCGCGGAATTCAGTTCGACAAAAGTTTTCATCACCGCATTGACGGAGTGAACAACACACTTTCGTATGGAACCGGTTATGCCGAAGCTTTTGTGGAGTGGGCTGTTTATACCAACGGTACTCAGTTTGCTTTTTCCGACGAAAAAAAGGAACAGTTGGTTGACTATTTTCTCGATGGTATTTGCAAAATGTCGGTTTACGGTAAATATCCCGATTTTGGGGCGAAAAACCGCAGCATCAGCCGCGAAGGTGCATTGCGTGCTTACAATGCTAAAATGGCTGAAAACCTGTTGGCAACCACAAATTACAGGAAAAACGAAATTCAGGAAATTGCCGATATTATAAATAAAAATAAAAAGCCAACACTTTCTCACGCAACATTTTACTGGAATACCGAACACTTTTCATTTCAACGCCCTGATTGGTTTACGTCGGTAAGAATGTATTCAACCCGTAATTATAACATGGAAGTGCCTTACAACAGCGAGGGTTTGTTAAACCATCACCGTGGCGACGGAACAAATCATATTTCACTTTCCGGTGACGAATATTACGATATTGCCCCGGTTTTTGATTACCAGAAAATTCCCGGAACAACCATCCTGCAAAAAACTGCTTTGCCTGCACCCGAAGAAATTCAGAAACTTGGTCTGACAGATTTTGTGGGTGCTGTTACCAATGGTTTTTATGGCGCTGCAGCATTCGATTTCAAAAGTCCGCACGATCCGCTTTGTGCGCGAAAAGCCTGGTTTTTTTTCGATGACGAATATGTTTGTCTTGGCGCCGGAATTTCATCACGTAGCGGGCTGCCGGTTGTAACCACACTCAATCAGTGTTTGTTGAAAAGTGATGTAACTCTTTCCTCCGGAAATAATAAAACGATAATTACAAAGGGCGAAAAGGAATATGAAAAAGTAGATTGGGTTTTTCAGGATGGAATTGGATACGCGTTTCCGCAACCAACTAATGTTAACATAAAAAACAATGAGTCAATTGGTTCGTGGTGGAAAATAAACAAACAAAACGATTCACCAAAAGATGAAGTTAAACTTGACGTATTTGCGCTCTGGCTGAATCATGGCGAAAGGCCATCAGATGCATCGTATGAATATATTGTTGTTCCGGCAACTTCAGTAGAAAAAATGGAGCAAAATATTTCAAAGAACAATGTTGTTATTTTGTCGAATACTACAGAGATTCAGGCTGTAAAAAACACTGCATTAAATATTTGCCAGGTAGTTTTTTATAAATCCGGGCATATTCAAATTTCTGAAAATCTGACTTTGGTTTCCGATAACCCGGGAATAAT
>DAOPKR010000014.1:22898-24364 GCA_035391305.1 Draconibacterium sp. | reverse complement strand
ACGAGAAATAGAAAAACAAGGCTCATCCACGCCAGTTAAAAAAAGATGAAAAGCAACATGAGCCGCAAAATTAAACACGATTGAAATAAACAGCCAATTCAAAATAAAATGAAACTGAATCACCTTCTTTTGTTTATCACCCTTCTAACAACAATTCCAGCAATCGCCCAAATTACAAAATCTGACATTGACAATGCAATCAACATTCAATCCTTAAAACACCCTTATTTGTATTTTTCAGAAGAAGACAAACCTGCACTTTTGGAAAGAATTAAAAACCAGCCTGACTGCAATAAAGTTTTTGAAAAACTTAAAGCCCAGGCAAATATGTGGCTTGCAATGCCGGTTGACAATAATATTCCGGTTCAGGGAAAAAATACCCGCGCTGGCTGGACTGATGCTGATAATAACGGTGAATACGCAAGATATTACAGTACAAATATTAACAACGCATTTTACCTTGCATTTATGTACCAGTTAACCGGCGAACAAAAATATGCCGACAAAGCTTTTGAGTTTGCTGATGCTTTTTGCGAACTCACAACCTGGACCCAGCGTGCACACGAATTCCCGATTATTTATTCCCGCATTATGCCATGGAATGTTTCCGATGATCAGGTAAACTTCAACTTCGACCATTATAATGGCGATGCAGGACGGATGATGGCGGCTGTTTACGATTGGTTGTACAATGGACTGAACGCTACACGGCGCGACAGGATTCGTGGTGCTTTAATTGAAAAAGTAGTAACTCGTGTTCGGGGTGACTATGAATTTCACTGGTGGGCAACTGCCTACCGCTGCAACTGGTGCGGGGTTTGTAATTCGGGAGTGGGGTTGACAGGGCTGACACTTTTAACCGAAAATCCGCAACTGACTGATATTGTTGCCGAATCATACAACCGGATAAACGACATGTTTAGCGAACTTGGTGTTGATGGCGGCTGGCAGGAAGGCGGCGGTTACTGGAATTATGGTGTGCACACTTCAACCTTTTTTGCCGATGCTTTAAAACGTGCTACAAATGGAAAGTACAACCTTTTTGAAAACGAACGGCTAAAAAATAATCCGGCTACCTTTCCACTTTATATTTCTTTGCCGGGAAATAAATCTCTCAATTTCGAAGATTCGGGTGGTGGCAGTTTGATTGGAAACACACATTTAATAAACAAACTTGCCGCCGAAACCGGAAATGCCGATGCTGCGTGGTACAGCAATGAACTTCTGGGTGAAGGAGATGATATTTTCGATATTATCTGGGCAAAACAAAATATCCCGGCAGAAGCGCCAAAATCCGCATCAAAACATTTTCGCACAATAGACTGGTGGGTAATGCGCAGCGATTTTAAAAATCCGACAAAAGTTGTTGTTGCAGGTAAAGCCGGAATGAATGACGATCCACACCACGGTCACCTTGATGTCGGGCACTTTGTAGTGTACTGGCAAAACGAATATTTTATTCAGGA
>DAOPKR010000014.1:20558-22798 GCA_035391305.1 Draconibacterium sp. | reverse complement strand
GCCGGGGATTACGAAAAACAGTAAAACAGGCTCATCCACGCCCGCTGAATAAAGCTGAAAAGCTGCATGAGCCGCAAAACAAAAGATGATTAAAGTTCAAAACAAAATAAAGATAACCTTATGAAGAAGCTATTCTTTCTCATTCCAATTCTAACCTTGACACTTTTAGGCTGTACCCGGAAGCAATCCAACCAACCCATTGTAATCGACGAAACTGACAAAGTCGAAACAATCGTTGAAACCATAAAAATTGACTCGGTTTGGGCAGGCCACCCCGTTGGTTTTTGTTTATATACCCACGGAAACAGTCAATACATAGCCTATTACAATGCCAACCGTAACACAGTTGTAGGTCAGCGAAACCTTGATGAAGATAATTTTCAACTTCATATTTTGCCTCCAACCGACCGCGAAACTGCTGGCGGCACAAGCACAGTTGTTGGTTGGGACAGCCATAATTTCCTGACACTTGGAATTGACAAGGAAGGTTTTATACACCTCTCAGGAAATGTGCATGTAAATCCGCTTACCTATTTCAGAAGTACCGTGCCAAATGATATTTCAATGCTTGAGCAGGTTTTTGAAATGGTGGGAACAGAAGAACAGCGGACAACTTACCCACATTTTATGCTCACAAAAGAGGGCGAATTGTTATATCATTATCGCGATGGGGGCAGTGGAAATGGCAACGAGATTTATAACATTTATTCTACTGAAAATAAAAAATGGTCGAGGTTACTCGACACGCCTTTAACCGATGGACAAGGTTTAATGAATGCCTATCAAACTCAACCAACAGTTATGAAAGACGGCTGGTATCACATGTACTGGGTTTGGCGCGACACGCCCGATTGCTCAACCAACCACGACCTTTCGTACATGAAAAGCCCCGATCTGAAAAATTGGTTCAATGCTTTTGGCGAGCCAGTTCAGCTTCCTGCCACCCTCGACCAAAAACAGTTAATTGTTGATCCGATTCCTGTTGAAGGTGGAATAATAAATCTGGCCGCAAAACTTATTCTGGATGAAAACAACAATCCGGTTTTTGTATATCACAAATTTGATTCACTCGGGAACACACAATTATATTCAGCCCAAACAGAAAATAAAAAGTGGGTTTATAAACAGATTACAAATTGGGATTACAGGTGGTTTTTCTCGGGGAACGGTAGTATTAACAGCGAAATTTTACTGAAGGGTTTCTCCAAAAGAACTGATGGCAATTATGAAGTGGATTACTGGCATATTAAATACGGAGGCGGAACCATTTTGCTAAACAGTAAATTCGAAAATATTGGAAAAGTTCTCAAACCGGCGCCTTTTAACGAATCAATTGAAATTGAAGGCAGTTTTCCCGGGTTACTTGTTCAAACCACTGAAGATATTGGTGATTGGGCGGAAAATGAATACAGGTATTTACTGAAGTGGGAAACTATTCAGCGAAACCGGGATAAAGCCCCTGACTTACCCTGGCCCGGCCCAAGCCAACTGTATTTGTATAAACTGAAAAAGTAATATCATGAGAAACATTTTATTAAATTTTGTTACAATTGCTGCTATCCTTCTTTCCCATTCCTGTTCAAATAAACCGCGGGAAGTAAAATCCGGTTTTGTTGATGAAAATGTAAAATTTGCAGATGAACAATATGATTTGCAAATCGCAAAAATCCTTGAGTCGGGCGAAATCCTCAATCCAAAAAGTTTTATTGATGGAAAAATGAAATACATAAATCCGCAGGAGTGGACTTCCGGATTTTTCCCGGGGAGTTTGTGGTATTTATATGAACTTTCGGGAGATGAAAAATGGAAAAACCGGGCTGCAAAATTTACTGAAACACTTGATACAGTGCAATATCTTACCAATCACCACGACGTTGGTTTTATGATTGGCTGCAGTTATGGCAACGGATATCGCCTGATGCAAAACGAACCTTACAAACAGGTAATTATTCAGGCAGCAAGGTCACTTTCAACGCGGTTCCGACCTGTTGCGGGAATCATTCAGTCGTGGGATGTAACAAGCGGCTGGCAGGCTGAACGTGGCTGGGAATGCCCTGTAATTATCGATAATATGATGAACCTGGAATTGCTTTTTGAAGCCACAAAATTGTCAGGCGATTCAACTTTTTGGAAGATTGCATTAACTCATGCTGACAATACAATTAAAAACCATTTCAGGCCCGATTTCAGTACTTATCATGTAATCGACTACAGTTTGGCGGATGGTTCGGTACGAAATA
>DAOPKR010000014.1:18487-20458 GCA_035391305.1 Draconibacterium sp. | reverse complement strand
GACGGGCATCGCGACTGGTATTACAAAGGCCCCAACAACGACCGCGAGTGGGCCTGGCTTTCAAACCGGCACAGCCAGCTTCTGGAAGTTTATAATGTTTATCTTGAAACCGGAAACCCAAAATATGCCAAATATATCGACTTGTTTTTGCGTGATTTTATCATTAAAAGTATGCCTTATCCGGCCGAAAAAGGAAGTGAATCAATTTGGCGCGGTTTGGAAGTTGCAGCTCGTGTAAAAGTTTGGTCTCAAATTTTTTACGGTTTACTGAATAACCCAAATATTTCGCCGGCTACCCAGCTTTTAATGTTAAGCAGCCTTCCTGATCATGCACATTACAACCGTAATTTTCATGCCGGAAACAATTGGCTCACCATGGAAATATCGGCACTTGCAACTGCTGCAACAAATTTTCCGGAATATAAAAATGCACCTGAATGGTTGGACTATTCCATAAAAACAATAAGCGAAAGTATGAAAGGTCAGGTTTATCCTGATGGCGTTCAAACCGAATTGACTTCACATTACCACAATGTTGCACTTGCAAATTTTGAGCTGTTTAAGGAGATTTGCGACAGGGCAAATAAACCTCTGCCTGATTTTTTTAACAATACCATTGAGAATATGTACAGTTACATTGCACACGCGGTGCGGCCTGATGGAAACCGAAATTTAAACAACGACGGTGATCTTGGTTCGGACAGAGACTTAATAATTGAGGGTGCAAAAAAGTACAGTCACCCCGATTGGGAATATATTGCAACAAATGGATTATCAGGAATTAAGCCACGAACCGGGCCATCTTATTTCTTTCCCTGGGCAGGGCAGTTAATTTCTCGCAGTGGTTTTGATGCTGATGCACAATATTCGTTTTTCGACATTGGACCCTGGGGAAGCGGCCACCAGCACAATGATAAGTTACATATTTCAATTTCAGCTTTTGGAAAAGATTTACTTGTTGATGCCGGTCGGTTTGCCTATACAGGTGAAGTTGCCGAAAAATTCAGGTTTTACGCAAGAGGTACACAAGGCCATAATTCGGTGTTAATTGATGAAAAAGGACAGGAACCTGATATTCTTGTTGCGGACAATCCGATTAAGGAAAATCATTTTAAAATTGCTTCAGATTTTGATTATGCCTGGAATTCATTCGATAAATACTTCGATTTGGAAAATGTAAAACACAAGCGCAGTTTGTTTTATGTTCGTGGTGAATTTTGGGTGGTGGTTGACAATCTTGAAACCGACAGTCCACGAAAAATAGAAACACTCTGGCACTGGCACCCCGATTGCGAAATTTATCAAAAACCGGGGGGAATTATTTCAACAAACAATGAAAAGGGGAATCTCGAAATTATTCCGGTGGGGAAATCGGATTGGAAAGTGGATTTTGTTAAAGGGCAGGAAAAACCTGAAATTCAGGGTTGGTATAGTCCTGAATACAACAAATTCGAACCAAATATCGCCACCGTTTATTCAACCGAAATTGTTGCCGATGCAACTTTTGTGTGGTTGCTGATTCCATCGGAAAAAGAAGCGCCAAAAATTGAAGCAAAAGTGATTTCGAAAAACGAAAGCGAAATAAAACTCGAAGTAGTAAATGAGAAAAAAGGAAAATGGGAAATTGTAATTCCTTATTCAGACAGTAAAAATGCAAAACTTACTTTTCGAAGGAATTAACTTTTGGGATTATCATGTAAAATCCCAAAAGTTAATTCTTAACAGGGTTTATTCTCCAATGCTTTTTTGATTTAATCTTGCAATTTCGCCAAGTGCTTCCAGCCGGAGTATTAAATCGCCGATTTCTTCCTTAAAGTTAGGTGCGCTGGCTTGTGTGCATCCCAGATCAGTAGCTAATTTGGCCATTGAAGCAGCGTCATTGCCGTATTTTACGCCGTTAAATTCATAATAACATTCATCTTCATTGCAACAGGCAGTAACTGTTTTTCCAGTGCAAATTTCATCCTGTTC
>DAOPKR010000014.1:0-18387 GCA_035391305.1 Draconibacterium sp. | reverse complement strand
CATCTTCATTGCAACAGGCAGTAACTGTTTTTCCAGTGCAAATTTCATCCTGTTCGCAGTTTTCTACAGGTGTTGTTGTGCAACCCGATATAATAACCAATAACAATCCAAATACGAATGCCGGTAAATAAAATGCTGCTTTTTTCATTTTTGTATGTTTAATTTTTCAATTTGAAAATAAATGGATAGATAAAAATTCAATTGTAAAAATAGTATAATTTAAAAGTTCTATTTAACTCCGGTTTCAAAAGAAACAAGTTTAGGATGGAAAATCAGTTCAAGCATTGTTTGCTGAACCTGTATTTTTAATTCCATCTGCTTTTGCGCCTTTTTTGTGGCAAATCCAACTTTTTTCTTTCCATCAACATATCCGTAAATAAGTTTTATTGTGTTTTTGTCGATATCATTTTCTGTTACCTCATCGCCGCTCTTACTTTGTCGCTCAAACAATTTTTGCGATTTCCCTTTTAGTATTTCGCTTAGTTTCATTTGAATATGGTATTCATAATCATCTTCCATACTTTGCATTCCAAAAGTCGTCAAATCCATTGAGCTACTTACAATTTTTGTTATCGGAACATATATTTTATTCTTAAACATGAAAATATTACATTCCAAAGTTTTCATGTCAATATTATCCAACTCTTTGAGCCCTGTAAATTTAGAAACCTCCATTGCCGGTTCATAATTTACTAACTTCCCGTTTTTCAATTTGAAATTACCCAAAACACGCATATCGTTGCTTACCAAAGTATCTGAGTCAAACACAAATTTGCCGTTTAAATCCGAAGAAAAAATACCACTTACATTTTTGTAGGAAATTAAACTGTCATAGCCAAAATCATCGAAAGCATAAAGCAATTTATGGATATCCATGTTGTCCAGATGGGTTTTTACATTTATTATTTGCTTGTCGTTTTTGGTCAACGAATAACGCAACGAGCTGTTTGAACTCCCATCGAAAGCATTTGTTTTGAACTGATCGATAATGTAAACACTGTCGGTTAAATTAAATTTGGCCGATATATCTTCGAGGAATATTTTATCATACTTAAAACTTTTCGCGGCAATTTTTCCCTTAAACTCAAACAAAAAGTTTAGTGGCGAACTGTTGTTTGTATTTTCTTCAGCCAGAACATTATTTGTTGAATTGTTCTGGTAACCTGTGTTAATTGAAGAATCTGAAGAGAAAAAAGGTGCAAAAGTTGCATAATCGATTGCTCCAAGTTCAAAATTTCCCTGTGCCTTTACTCTTTCATTTTTGTTTTTAAGCACAGCCTCGTAAAAATTTGAAATTGTTGTTGAATCAATTGAAAAGTCAGTGCCGACAGCTCTTCCACTCATTTTTGAAATCGTAATTATGCCCTTTTCTATTTCTGCTTTTCCGTTCAAACCTGAAATTTCCTGCAATGTATCGGGCATTGTTACCGAAATATTTTTGGCAGCAAGTTTAATCGAACTTTGCTTAAAAATTATATCATTCATTTGTTCGGTAATCGAATCCAGATTCAATTTCCCGTGGGTGCTGATCTCGGCTTCCAGATTTCCCGACAAATTTTTTATCAAAGTGTCAGATAAAAAAGGTTTTAATTCAGCTAATTCAATCTTTGCCCGTGCATCGGCAGTAAATTCGGGGTATTCAAGATTTTTAATTATTGCAGAACCCGAAAAATCTCCTTGCGGGGTTTCTGTTTTAAAAGAATTCAGGAATATTTCGAGTTCGCGGGGTTGGGTAACTTTTCCGGTAAACTCGGCATCAACAGAGGAATTTTTCATCCGAAGTCCCCATTCTGTAATTTCTGTATTCAAATCGTTGACAATTAAATGATTTGGGGTGTAAATAACAGCGCCGGACGAGTTATTGACATGTAAGGAATCCATTTCGATCTGGAGATTTGAAAAATCTACATTCGCCCTTGTATTACTTACAAGGTGATTTATAAAGTTGTCATCGATAGAATCGGGCATTTGACCTTTTGTAGATAATTCTGCAATTAATTCGCCCGAAATATTTTGAATAATTGAGTCAGGAATAAATTTTCTGAACTCTTCTAATTTGATTTTTAATTTTGATTGAATGTCGTAAACCGGTTTTTCAAAATTGACAATTGAAAAAGTCAAATCTGCTTTACTGGTTTCAGTTTCAGCATGAAATGATTTAAAAACGGCGCTTGTTGTTTCGTTGTTTCGCTGACTGCCATTTGAAATTTTCCCTTCGAAATTTATTTTTTTAACAGTTGGATAATCTTTCGTTTTTACAAACCCATTTTTTAGGTCAAGCTCAAAATCGAGAGATGGCATGATTGAGTCGGAAACCAAGCCTTCAACTGTTCCTGATAAATTCATGTTCCCGGAAAATTCTTCAATTCCGTATTCATTCAACAATTCAGCGGGTATATATTTCCGGAATTTCTCTAATTCCAGATTTCCCAGTTTTATAGTCAAATCAGTAAACAGAGTGTCTGAAAAAGCTATTTTTCCGGTAATATTAATATTTGCACCTTCGGTTTCAGTTTCAAGCTTTTTAATTGTCAAAGTATCCGCTTCGTAATTTAATTTGAAAAGTATTGCAGCTTCTTCCAATTGATTCAAATTGGTGTTTTCATATCTGCATTTTGTAAGTTTTACTTCGCCTTCAGCAGTTCCCGTTAATTGTTCGTTTGCCATTTTTCCTTTTAAATCGAGAGTTGTAAAAAATAAATTGGCAGCTATTTTCAGCGAGTCGTCTTTATAATAAATCAGTGTATTCTTCAACTTAACTTTTTTCAAATCGACAAAGGGTAGGCTATTGGTTGCAGATTGGGTTGAATCCGGGTTTCCCTCACTTTCGTTCAGTTTTAATAAAAAATCGATATTGCTGTGCCCCAGAGAATCAACATTGTAATTTACCTCGGCATCATCAATTTCGATATTATTTATTTCATATTCTCCATTAATAAATGGAACTGTTTTTAATGAAACGTAAATCCTTTTAATATTCAAAATATCATCTTTAGACAAGCTTTTTGCGCTGAAATTATCAATGTTTTCACTCCCAATCCGAACTCCTGAAAGTTCAATTGTGGCAAAGGGAAACCGTTTGACTAAGGTGAAAGAAACATTTTCAACTTCGACAGGCGCATTTATGCTTTCACTTATTTTTTTCAGTGCAATATCAGCTATTTTTTTTTGCGATAAACTGGCTGTAATAACCAGCACAATAATTATCATGAATAGAGATATAATAATAATGCCAAGTATTTTAAGCCCTTTTTTCATTTATATGATTTGGTTTTTTTTAAACTCAATTGGATGTTCTTTTATTTTTCAAAAAGTCGCAAACAATTAGAAACAGTTTTAAAATTACAAAAATAGCTTGTTACTATTGTTTTTGAAATTTGATTTTATTTCGATTTTAAAATTGGTTTGCAATACAAAGATTGATCCAATTTCAAGTTGCTGCTTTGTACGAAATAGAATATCTTTCCATACGAATTAAGTGAGTTTAAACTTTAACAAATGGAAAAAATAAAAATAGCTGTTGTTGGTTTCGGTTTCATGGGAATTACACACACAATGAATATCCTGAGAAATCCAGGTTTGGAATTGGTGGCAATTGTGGATAAAAACCCTGAGAATATCAGAAAAAATATAAACGAAAAAGTAGGAAACTTCTCAACAGGTGGCATTTCTGAAAAAGAGATATCGAACATTAAAATATATGCATCGCTTGAAGCTTGCATTGAGAATGAAAAGTTGGATGCCTGTGTTATTGCCGTGCATACCGATTTTCATTACAAACTTACAAAACTTGCATTTGACGCCGGAATTAATGTACTTCTTGAAAAACCGTTTTGCCTCAATATTTCAGAAGGAGACGAGTTGATTGAGCTTGCCGCCAGTAAAGGTCTTTTGCTGATGATTGCCCATGTGGTTCGTTTTATGCCCGCCTATCAAAAGTTGAAAAGCTGGATTGATTCAGGTGAATTTGGTAACCTGAACTTCTTATCGATGACACGGTTTTCAGGAGTTCCTGCATGGGGGCAGTGGAAAGAAAAGCAACAGGATTTTGGCTCGTCGGGCGGCGCGCTGTTCGATCTGGTAATACATGATATCGATTTTGTACAGTGGTCCGTAGGAATTCCGGATTCAATTGAATCAACAGTTTTGCCCGGAAAATTAAGCCGGCACGACTACTTAAATGCCAGATGGGAATACAATTCAGGAATAAATGTGAAAATTGAAGGCGGTAATATTTTTCACACCGCATTCCCTTTTCAGGCAGGATTTTCAGCCGGTTTCGAAAAAGCAAGTATCGTGTACAGCAGCTCAAATCCCGAAAATATTATTGTTTCTACTGATACAGAAATCATTAAAATTCCTGCAGGAGATGCAATGGAAGGTTATTCAGGCGAGCTGGATTATTTTGTTGATTGTCTGAAAAACAAAACCAAACCCGAAAAATGTATGCCCGAATCAGCTTTACAAAGTATTAAACTTGGGTATAAACATTTGTAGTTATATTGAGTTTTGCCATTATTGGGTAATTTTTTGAATGGCATAATTATTGACTTGGGATTATTTAATAGTATTCACTAAAACAATTTTATTATGAAATTAAAAGCACGTGTAGCGTTCATTTTTTTAATCGCATTAGGACTAAGTTCGTGCGTGAGCACAAAAAAATATGCAAGTATGCAGCATAGTCTTGAACAGGATTTGGCAGCAACCAATTCACTATTGAAGGAATGTAACGATAATATGAATGATTACATCAAAAAATTATCTACAACCAGCACGACCTTAACATTACGGGAAGAACAATTAGGAGATTTAAGAGATCAACTTGCCGATGTTAAAGCTCAAAGAGACAAGCAATTAACCCAGGTTGGAGATTTAGCTGTCCTTTCTCAATCGGCTAGCGATAATATCAAGGAAACCTTAAATCAGTTGCAGCAAAAAGACAACTACATACATTTATTGCAAGCTGCTAAATCAAAAGCTGATTCAATAAATCTTGCTCTTGCCATCAACCTGAAAAGTGTTTTACAGGAAGGAATTGATGATAAAGATGTTGAAATAAAAGTGGATAAAACTGTGGTTTTCATCAATCTTTCTGATAAAATGCTTTATGAGAGCGGCAGTTTCAAATTGACAAAAAGAGCACATGAAGTGCTTGAGAAAATCGCACGTATTGTTGAATCGCGGCCTGAATTTGAAGTAATGGTTGAAGGTTATACCGATAATGTGCCAATTAAATCACCTGGTATTCAGGATAACTGGGATTTAAGTGTTAAAAGGGCAACTTCAGTAGTGAGAGTTTTACAGGAAGATTTTAATATCGACCCGAACCGCTTAATTGCAGCAGGAAGGGGCGAATACAATGCGTTGGCGAGCAATGAAACTGCTGAAGGAAAATCATTAAACCGAAGGACAAGAATAATTATCCTTCCGAAACTCAACCAGTTTTACGATCTTTTAGATCCCAAAATGGCCGCAGCAGCAAAACAATAATTAGCACGGTAAAATTGATTTATCAATTGTTGCGTTCGCTATATCCGCCAACCGGTTTCATAACGGTTGGCGGATATTTTGTTTTATATCTCATCCGGAAACGGTCGCGCCTTTCCGCTTTCTTTTTCAACCGGAGCTTTTGCTCCAACTGATTTAAGGTATTTTCCCAACCGGATTGAAAGGTCTTTAACAATTTCGGGTTGTTGTGAATACAAATCGGTTTTCTCACCAATATCATTTGGAATATTATACAACTCTTTTTTTCCGTCTTTATACCAGTATATCAGTTTCCAGTCCCCTTTTCTGATAACACTGTACGGCTCGAAGCTGTAGTTATGCGGGAAGTGCCAGTAAAACTCCCGATCCGAATTGTCAACATTTTCGCCTTTTAAAAGAGGAGTAAAACTTTCTCCGTCAATTTTTCCAGTGCTTTTCACTCCTGCCATTTCAAGTATTGAAGGAAAAAAATCTTCAATAATTAATGGTTCGTTTGTTACGCTTCCTGCTGTAGTAACTCCGGGCCAGTAAACAATCATCGGGTCGCGGATTCCTCCTTCGTAAGGACTGATTTTATGGCTGCGCAAAGGATAATTTTGCGGGCACTGTGATGGCGAACCATTATCTGACATAAAAATGATTATTGTATTTTTTTCGATTCCCAGCGCTGTGACTTTCTCCAAAATATCGCCCAATGACTTGTCCATTCCTTCAATCATCGATGCGTAAGTTGCTTCAAATTCTGTTAATCCGCTATCGATATATTTTTGATAAAATCTGTCATCTTTTTCCCAGGGTGCGTGAATGGCGTAATGCGCCATATACAAATAAAATGGTTTTGTGCCGGCAACTGCTTTTTCCATCTCCGCAATTGCCTCAATTGTCAGTGCTTCAGTCAGGAAAATGTCCTTGCCGAGGTATTTTTCAAGTCCCGGTACATTCCAGATTGTGTCGCCGTTTCGCCATTCGGCGCTGAAATTCTTTAATCCCCAGTGAGAACCCGGTCCGCCTGCACAATGTCCGGCAATGTTTACGTCAAAACCAAGGTTAAGCGGATTTTCTCCCGGAGTGTCTTTGGCTCCCCAGTGTGCTTTACCCGCATGAATAGTTTTGTATCCGGCTTCCTGCAAATACATGGGCAGTGTTTTTGCAACATAAGTATTTTCGATATTGTCAACCGGACTTAAGCCGTTTACATTCCATTCCGGAATTTCGAGGGTATTGTGTTCAGTGTCAGGAGAGACATTTTTGCGTAAAGTCCAGTTGGTTACTGCGTGGCGGGCGGCATTCATGCCGGTCATTAAACTCACGCGTGTGGGCGAACAAAGCGGACATGCATACGCCTGTGTGAATTTCATTCCTTTTGCCGCCAGCGTTTCCATGGCCGGAGTTTTATAACGTTTGTTCAACTCTGTTTTTTCGGTCCAGAACGGAACCGAAGTTTCCTGCCATCCCATATCGTCAACCAAAAAGAAAATGATATTGGGCTTTTTGTTTTCATTTTGAGAAAAGACTATCAAACTGAATAAAACGAAGAATGCTGTAATTATTGATTTCATTTTTATTTTGTTTTTAAAAGTGTCCGATATAAAAGTGGCGTTTTTCCAACCCATTTCGAAAATGTGGACGAAAAATGCTGGGAGGAGTAAAACCCGCAGTCAAAAGCGATTTCTGTTAGTTTTTTATTTGAATCTGAAAGTAATTGTTTCGCCTTTTCAAGACGCAGATAAATAACGTAGTTGGCTGGCGTGTAACCTGTGTTTTCTTTAACAAGTTGGGTTAATGTGGTAATTCCTACTTTGCTTTTTTCAGCCATTTCTTCCAGTGTCCATTTTTTCGAAAGATTTCCTGTTATCAATTCTTCAAAACTCGAAAACCAGTTTTGATTTCTGATGATTTGGTTTTCACGGCTTTGAATAATTCTTACCGATTCAAGTAAAAACTCTTCCACGAGGTTGCAAATGCGCTGATAATAACCAAACTCTTTATTGTCAATTTCATTTTTCAAGGCAATAAAAAGGGTTTTAAGAATATATGCTTTTTGAAGTGTATGATTTGAATTTTCAGACAGAACCTTTCCAATCATTTCATTTTCTGCAGATTTAAAACGCGTCCAGTTACCAAGTTCAAAACCTCCTTTATTAATAAAGTTTTTGGGTTTGATTACAATCCAGTAAATCTCACCCAAATCAACCACTTCGCGCGGGCTGCCATGTTTTTGCCACGGACATGTTATAAATCCGTCGCCCGGAAAAAGCAGGTAACTTTTGTCTCCAACCACCCATTCGTAACGGCCTTTCGTAACATAACAAATTTCGATGCCTTCGTTATAATGAAGTCCTAACGGTTTTTGCCGGATATCCTTGTATTCTTCAAACCCAAAATCGTTAATAAATTCAAACTCTTCGAGTATTCCGGCGCTACTGGCATCATGATCTGTTTTTGAATAGAAAAAATGCATTTTTATAATATCTTTCAGTGCAATATAATGGTATCTTTTAATTTTACAAAAAGGTTATTTTATTGAAAAATTTAAACCATGAAAAAACTAACTGGTGAATTGATACTTTTTCAGAAAAAGTTCAGCAAAGAATTACATGAAAACATATTATCATTCTGGATGAAGTATGGAGTTGAGCGAAATGGACACGGTTTTTACGGCGCTGTTGATTTACATGGAAACCCGGTTTTTGGCGCACCCAAATCATGTGTGTTGAACGCGCGCATTTTGTGGACATTTTCACAGGCTGCAATTCTGTTTAAAAATGAAACTTATGCTGAAATTGCTGACAAAGCTTTTAAAGTTTTACAGGATGATTTTGCCGACAAAAAATTTGGTGGGTATTTTATGAGCATCGATTCAGAAAATCAACCGCTCGATACTATTAAACATACTTATGCACAGGCTTTTGTACTGTATTCACTGAGTAAATATTACGAACTCAGAACAACTTCTGAAATTAAAAAACTAATAAACGGTTATTTCGATTTTTTGGAGGAGAAAACAAAGGTTGCCGGCAGTCCGGGATATTTTGAGGCATTTACGCGCGAATGGCAACTTTATGGCGAAAACCGGATGGCCGATAACAACGAACCACGTTCAATGAATACGCACCTTCACATTCTTGAATCGTATGCCGCATTTTACAAAGTTTCAAAAAATAAATTGGCCGGAAGTCGTTTAAAGGAATTGCTGCAACTTTTTATGGGTAAAATTATACGTTCAACCGGGCATCTCGGGATTTTCTTTGATGAGGATTTTAATGAGGCTGAATCATCAAAAGGTATCTGTTCGTTTGGTCATGATATTGAAGCGTCGTGGCTGCTTTGGGAAGCTGCCGAAATATTGAACGACAGGGATATTATTAGCCGGATGAAACTACTTTCAGTAAAAATGCTTGATGCGGTTGACAGGGTTGGCGTTGATAAAGATGGCGGATTATTCCTTGAATCTACACGTTTTGGCAGCCATTTGCGTACAAATAAACACTGGTGGCCGCAAGCCGAAACACTTGTTGCATTTATGAACGGATTTGAATTGACAGATAACCCGAAATATTGGGAAAAACTGAAACTTTCGTGGAATTTTATCGACACGCATGTTATCGACCACGAAAAAGGTGAATGGTTCACAAAAGTAAACAGGCTGGGAGTCCCATATTTGGTTGAGCCGGAAAATGATCCTTCGCCATATTACCGCAACGACTGGAAAATTGATCCATGGAAATGCCCCTATCACAACGGAAGGGCAATGATGGAGCTGATTGTAAGGATTGAGAAAAGGAATGTGTGAGTGAATGAATGATTGCGTGAATATTGGAGGGAGAATAATTAAACTTATAAATATGAAACTAAAAATAACAACAATTGCAATGATCCTGTTTTTTACAGGGCTTACTGTTAATGCTCAGGACGATGACCAAAAACCTGTTTTTGACTTGGCCGGAAAGTCAGCGAACTGGGTTGAGGGATTTCAAAAAAACACAGGTGGAAATGAATTTGAGTATTCAAGTTTTCGAAGCGATGTTTCCAAATCATTGTTAACCCGTTGCACAGATGGCAAAATGGCGATAGAATGGGAAACTGCGAAATTACCTGCGAATTTGTCGCAAAACGAAACAGGTTTTTTGTGGATTGCTGCTTTTGACCTTACTTCTGATTTGTTTGTTTTCGACCTTTATCTGAATGGCGAAAAACGGTTTGAAATTCCTACAACAACGAAGAAAAACTGGGAGATTGAAACTGTGGATGGAGGCAAACTGTCGTTCGTAACGGTAGAAACAGACTCAAATGGAGATGCACACGGATATATGTATTTAATTGCTCCAAAAAGCTGGTTGAAACCCGGGGAATCACAGACAATAAAGATCAACGGGCATGCAGCCGGAAGCAACACCTGGCTTATTGTTTATCAGGCCACCGATGCACTTTCGTTTCTTCAAAATTCGGTTGAACAGGATATTCTAATGAATCTGACTTTTGAAGAAACTCCCAGGAACCTGAAAGCTACAATTGTAACTCTTCCTTATTTTACAGGAAAAGAATTAACCTGTATTTCAGGTAATTCAACACAAAAAATTCTGTTAACACAAAAAAACGGTATGGCCAGCGGAGAATTTGTTTTGCCCCTTTCGGCAAAAAATAAACCGTTTTATCTGAACGATTCCAAAGGCGAAGTTTTTGTTGTGAAATCGCTGGGAGAACCGTTTCAAACCACGCGTTTGCTTGCTAATTCGGTATTGTTTAACGAATCGAAAATAGTTGAGGGAAAAGCTGAACTTACTGCAAAACGCAATTACAAACCAAAAACAGTTAGCAGCCTGTTAAAACTTTCGGAATCAAATCTGGCAAAAGGAAAAATTTATTTGATGAATTCGAGCCACCAGGATATTGCTTGGATGGATTCGCCTGAAAAATGTGTGGTGGAGCGTGACACAATGTTGTTCTCACCTCTGTTTGAACTTGCCCAAAAAGATGAAAATTACCGTTTTGATGTTGAGGACGCGCTGATGATAAAAGAGTTTATTGAGCGCCACCCCGATAAAAAAGAGCTTGTAAAACAAATGTTGCAGGATGGCCGAATTTCCTGCGGTTCGACCTACATTCAGCCTTATGAAGAAATGTATTCAGGCGAATCGTTGGCACGCCAGTTTTATTTCGGCGCAAAATGGCTGAAAGATGAATTTGGTTATACAGCCAGCGTTTACTGGAATGAAGACGTACCGGGCCGCACGCTGCAGATGATGCAAATGATGAGCAAAGCCGGTACAAAATACCTGATGATGAGCCGCCATGAACGTGGTTTGTACCGATGGTCAAGTCCTGACGGTTCCTCGGTTGTGGCTTTTACACCTGGGCACTACGGAAACGCATTTCAACCCTTGCAGAAGAATTTTCATGAAGCTGCTCAGTTTCTGGCTACAAGTTCGGCTGACTGGGAAAAATATTACTCTCCGGAAACCAAATCACCGGTGATTCCGCTACTTTCCGATTGGGATATGAGTCCTGCCAAGGATTATTCAAATTTGATAAACCAATGGGAAAAAATTGATGAACTTCAGAATTCAAATCGTGAATATGTTCCTGTAAAATTGCCCGGTTTTAAAATTGCTTCAACACCTGAATTTTTTGAATCACTTGTAGCTGAAAATCCGAATCTGATAGATATCAAAGGAGAGCGGCCGGCAGTTTGGTTATACATTCATGGTCCATCGCACCAAAAAGCAATAAAAACTAGTCGCGAGGGCGATATTTTGTTAACTCAGGCTGAAAAATTTGCCACAGCAAACGCACTTGTAAAAGGCTCTTTCATAAATTATCCTGAAACTGAATTGCGAAACGCTTGGGAGGCAAAAATATATCCCGACCACGGCTGGGGCGGAAAACACGGCGATATTACCGACGCTTATTTTCAAAGTAAGTATGAATTTGCAAAAGCTGAAGCTGAGAAAATTCTGGATAAAAATTTGAATGAACTGGCATCTTCAATAAAAACTGATGCTAAAAAAGGCAGACCACTTGTAGTTTTTAACAGTATGAATACGGAGCGCACCGATCCGGTTTCTGTTGAAGTTAATTTTGAAAAATCACAGACTTTTTCGATTGAAGTATGCGACCAGAACGGTAGAAAATTGGACGTTCAATTAACGAATGTTGAAAAATATAAGGATAGATCAATTAAAAAAGCCAATCTTAATTTTCTGGCTGAAAATATTCCATCCATCGGGTACAAAACCTATTATCTGAACGGACAAAAAAATACAAATCAGGAGTTGAATAAAACTTTTCAGAATGATACTGAAAACCGTTTTTACAGGTTGAAATTCGGAAATGGCGGACTTACTTCCATTTTCGACAAAGAATTACAACAGGAACTGATTAATTCTGAAAAATTTGCTGCAGGCGAAGTATTTACAATGCGTTCTGAAGGAAATGGCGCCGGAGAATTTGCAGATATTCAGCAGCCCAATATGGAAGGTTTCGACAAAACAGGTAATTACGAAACTAAATGGGAGGTGGATGAAACCGGGCCTGTTTTCACGGTTTTCAAATACAGGCAGAAAATCAGAAATGCAGTTGTTGAGCAGCGCATAAAACTTTGGCACAACAAAAAACAAATCGATTTTGAAACAGCTCTACTTAATTGGGAAGGGGTTTTATACCGCGAATTCAGGATGGCGCTTCCGTTGAACATGACCGATGGGCAGGTTGCTTATGAAGTTCCGTTTGGCGTGGTTGAAGTGGGAAAAGATGAAATGGAAGGCGCTGCCGGCGAGCGATACAAAACACCCTGCAAAGATTTTCACCCGCGCGGAATTGAAAACTGGATCAGTTCTTCCAATTCTGAATTTGGGGTAACCATGAGTTCTACAGTTGCAGTTGCTGATTGGGTTGACCCGACAGACAATCCCGTTCCAAATCAGGTGTTGCAGCCAATTTTACTCGCTTCACGCCGCAGTTGTCACTGGGAAGGAAACGAATACCTGCAAACCGGCGATCACCATTTCAAATTTTCAATTACTTCGCACAAACCGGGGTGGGAAAATGGAACTGATTTTGGGCGGCAAGCCAACGAAACTTTAAAAACTGCCTGGGCTGAAAACAGTTACACTACTGCCACTTTACCTGAATCCATGAGTTTTTATAAAACCGACCAGCCGCTGGTTTTTATTTCAACAGTAAAAAAAGCGGAAGACAGTAACGATATTATTGTGAGAATTACTGATTTGGAAGGAAAAGATAAAACCGTAACTTTAGAAAGTTTCAAAAAAACAAGCGGGGCCAGCTTAACCAATTTAATTGAGGAAGGTGATAACGCACTAAAAATTAATCAGCAGGGAATTCAGCTTAATTTGGGGCATCATGCAATTGAAACCGTTAAAATTAAATTCTGAAAATGAAAAGAATTGAATGTTTTGCCGGAAACCTTATTTTTTTATTCTTATTTTCTCTTCTTACATTTTCCTGCAAGCAGAAAACAATATCGGTTCACGATGAGAATAACATATTCCGAAAAACAAATACACCTGTATTTGTGCAGGTGAATTTGAATAACAATGAAATTTCTGCCGGAAAAGATGGGCGGCTTGCATTAATTGACCCGACAAATGATAATTCGTTTCCGGTTCAGTTGGAAATTTCAGAACATGGTGAAAATACAGGTTTGATTTTTATGTTTCCTGAAAAAATTTCTAAAGCAAACGAGTTTAAACTTGTCGAAAATAAATCAGCCTTTAATTCAGCACTAACAGCTGCGGTCGATACAGCCAGCGGACAAATTGTAGTTAAAGAAGATGGAAAAAAGGTACTTCAGTACAATTATCAAACAGTTTACGAAAAAGACGTTATTCGAAGGGAAAACGATAAAAATGAACCGCTTGTTTTTCCCGAAATGTCGGGTGTTTATTTTGAAGAGTATTTAAAATCTCATACTGAATATAAAAAAGATACAGTTGTGACTGGCAGTATTTACTCGGTTCCGCGAAGCGATTACATTCATCCATTGTTTGGTTTGGAAGGAGAAATGCTTACAAATGACTGGCCCGATGGTGGTCATCCGCACCATCGCGGAATTTTCTGGGCCTGGCCCGAAGTTGAATATGGAAAGGAACGCGGTGATATTTACGCTTTGCAAAGGGTTTTTGCCCGACCAACCGGAAATATTGAATATTTATGCGGTTCTGTTTTTGCCCAAATTGATGCAGAAAATTTGTGGATGTGGGAAGACAATGAACCAATTGTAAAGGAAAATGCCATAATCAGGATTTATCATTCAACAACTACAAGCAGAATTATTGATTTGACCATAAAATTGCAGGCATTAAAAGATAGTGTTACCATTGCAACACGTTTTACAAATAGTTACGGAGGACTGAATATCAGAATGCAAACTCCAGAGAATCAGAATATCTCATTTTTTACGGATAGAAAAGGTTCAGATCCGTTACGTGCCTGGTCTGATTTTAACGGTATTTTTGAAGGGAATAATTCAGTTTCAGGAATGATGGTTTTGCAAAACAAAAACAACCCTGAATATCCTGGTGAATGGCGCGATTATCCTGATTTAGCCTGGGTGCAGCCCACTTTTCCAACTCCCAATACAAGATATCCGTTAAGTAAGGAAATTCCTTTGATATTGCGTTACAGACTGATTATTTATTCCGGAGGAAAGCTTTCGGATGAGATTGCAAAGATGTATTGGGACGCTTATAATTCTGCAAAAGCACCGATTTAAATATTGGTAATTTGCAAAAAGTAATTTGTTGAAAACACGTTTTTTATCTCTGAAAATAGAAACGAGTGTAAAATGTTTTAAGAAGGAAGCAACGAGAGTAAATATTTGCTAAATTTACACTTGTTGCAATTACGAGAGTAAAATTTACCTTTTTAGTATGAATACTTTTAATAAAGAATTACCATTTAATGCTTTGCCTCTACTTCCACCTAAAATGGAGTTGGAGACAAAAAAAGTACTGCGCAAAACGATTTCTGCAAGCAGGGCCCTGGCTCAGCTAAACGGAGCAATAATCAATTTACCAAATCCAAGGTTATTTCTCGATACCATTCATTTGCAGGAGGCAAAGGCAAGCTCGGAAATTGAAAATATTATAACCTCCAACGATGACTTATATAAATCTGTTGTCGCAGAGAAAAATTTTACAAATCCTGCTACGAAAGAGGTATTAAGTTATAAAGAAGCATTGTGGTTAGGGCTCGAAAGATTAGATTCAAGACCCTTCATTACAACAAATCTTTGTATTGAAATTGTTCAGTGTATAAAACAGAACACTGCTGGAATCAGGGTTACTCCGGGCACAACGCTTTCAAATTCCAGGGGCGAAGTAATATATACTCCACCTTCAGGAGAAGACATAATTCGTGATAAATTGGCAAATCTTGAAATATTCATTAATCAGGATGAATCATTGGATCCTTTGATAAAAATGGCTTTAATGCACTATCAGTTTGAAGCAATTCATCCATTTGCTGATGGTAACGGAAGAACGGGGAGAATTCTTTTACTCTTGTATTTAAAATTGGAAAAAATGTTAAATATTCCTGCCATTTATCTTAGTGAATACATTATTGCCAATAAGAATGAATATTACAAAAATCTCAGGAATGTTACGGAAAACAACGATTGGGAAAGCTTTATTCTTTATATGCTTGATATGGTTGAATCCACTGCCAAAAAAGGGTTAATTCAATTGGAGAATATTATTGCTTTAATGGAAACCACTGCAGAAAAAATTAAAACCGATCTGCCAAAAGTTTATTCAAAAGATTTAATTGAAATAATATTTAATCTGCCTTATACAAAAAGACAATTTTTGATTGATGCAGGACTTGGAACTCCCAAAACAGTTGGCAATTATCTTAGATTATTGGAAGAAAAAGGATATTTGAAATCAACTATGGTTGGCAAAGAAAAACTATATCTGAATTACAAACTGATGGAAATTTTAGAAAATAATTAAATGATATCATCATGAAAAACAATCAACCACTCTCGAGAAGGAATTTTGTAAAAACAACTTCTGTCGCAGCAATTGGATCACCACTTATTCTGAAATCTTCGCTTTTAAGCGGAAAAACAGCAGCAAACGATAAAATAAATCTGGGAATAATTGGATGTGGTGGATTAGGCAAAGTAAACCTGAATGCAGCAGCAGCACACCCCGATATTGTAGTTGTTGCAGCTTGCGATGTTTGGAAGGAACGATTGGATCCGGTGGTAGAAAAATACAGGAAAACCTGCACTGCATATACTGATTACCGCGAATTGCTTCAACATAAAGGACTTGATGCTGTGATAATTGCGACTCCTGCACACTGGCATGCTATCCAGGCAATTGAAGCTGCCAAAGCCGGGATGGATATTTACCTGCAAAAACCAATGACAATGCATTTGGGTGAAAGTCTGGCTGTGCGGAATGCAGTCAGAAAACATAAGGTAATGTGTCAGATTGGAACACAGATTCATGCTAGCGAACATTACAGGAGGATGGTTGAATTGGTTCGCTCCGGAAATTTGGGTGAAATTGCTACTGTTCGTACTTTTTTCGTAATGAATGAAGCGCCAAATGGTGTTGGACTAGGTTTTAATACCGATAAAATACCTGAAGGAATGGATTGGGATATGTGGGTTGGCCCGGCCCGGATGCAGCCTTTTAACCCAAATTTGGTAAAAGATGCATTTTACCACGGTTCATGGATGGATTTCAGCGGTGGCTGGACACCGGGAATGGCGCCACATATTACCGATTTGCCAATTTGGGCTCTTAATCTTGATTATCCAACAGAAATCAGCGCAACAGGCGGACGATATATTACAAAAGATGATGGTGATGCCTACGATAATCATGAAGTAATCTGGCGTTACCCAAATCTTACAATGACATGGATGAGTTCACTGACAAACAGTTATGGGTTCGATTTTTTACGAGAACGAAAAAGCCAGCGTAGATTGGGAATATATTTTCATGGTGTAAACGGAACGTTACTGACTGACTATTCCACTCACCAAATATTACCCGAAGGCGACAGAATGAAAGACATGAAAACGCCACCTGTATCGATCCCTCCTTCACCCGGGCACGAGCTGGAATGGGTCGAAAGCATCAAATCACGAAAAATACCCTCCTGTAATCCTGAATATCATGTGAAAGTGGATGTGCCCATTGAATTAAGTGTATTATCAATGAAATTGGGGCGTTCAATAAAATTCGATCCGAAAACTGAAAAAATTGTTGGCGATGAGGAGGCGGTAAAACTGGCAATCCCTGAATACAGGGCACCTTGGAAATTTCCAATAGAATATTTGTAATAATGCAAAATAGTTAATATGCCACGAAATCTATTTTTATACACTATTGTTGCAGCACTTGGCGGCTTTCTTTTTGGTTTTGATACTGCTGTAATAAATGGAGCACTGCCTTTTTTCAGAGATCATTTTCAGTTGGATAAGGTAATGGAAGGCTGGGCAATGAGTTCTGCCATTTTTGGTTGTATTGCCGGGGCAATTGGTGTTGGCCGGTTAGGCGACAAATTCGGCAGGCGTTACATGCTAAAAATAATGGGCGTTTTGTTTTTTGTTTCTGCCCTTGGAACCGGGCTTGCACCTGATATCACAACGTTTATTGTATTTCGGATTGTTGGTGGCCTGGCAGTTGGAGGAGCATCAGTATTGTCTCCCATTTATATTTCTGAAGTAGCGCCCGCGAAATACAGGGGAAGGTTTACGATTCTTTTTCAATTGTCACTTGTAATTGGTATTCTGGCTGCGTTTGCCACCGATCTGGCGTTGATAAATACAGGAATTAACAACTGGCGCTGGATGTTTATTTCAGAAGCTTTGCCAGCTTTGATTTTCATTTTTCTGCTGTTTTTTGTTGGCAGAAGTCCGCGCTGGCTTGTTAAAAAAGGCTTGTACGAAGAAGCACGGATGGTACTTTCCAAAACAAACTCAGAACTGAACGTTGATAAGTTACTCGAAGAGATTCGTAATTCAATTGATAATGAAGTGGTGGAACATTTTAAGTATCTTTTCAAAAAGCCATATTTACGGCTTGTAATTATCGGATTGTTGATCGGAATGTTTAATCAGCTTACGGGTATTGCAGTAGTAATGATTTATTCAAGTGATATTTTCAGGGCTGCAGGTTTTGAAACTGAATCGGCGATCTGGCAAACCGTAATTGTGGGTGCAACAAATCTCGTTTTCACAGTTCTTGCCATGGCTTTTATCGACAGGGTTGGCCGTAAAATCATGCTGCTGATTGGCTCAGTCGGGATGAGTATTTTTCTGGGTGCATTCTCCTATATATTCCTTTTCAATATTGGTGGATTTATGCCATTGGTTTTTATGATCAGTTTTGTAGCATGCTTTGCCTTTTCGCAGGGAGCAGTTGTTTGGGTACTTTTTGCAGAAATGTTTCCCAACAACATCAGGTCGCGCGGAGTTGCAATCGGGTCGTTTTCGCACTGGGTATTTTATGCACTGCTCCTGTTTTTATTTCCTGTTATTAAGAAATCATTTACCGATAATAGCGGAATTGGATACATTTTCGCGGGTTTTGCCGCATTTACAATAATCAGCTTTTTCTTTTTTAAAAAATATATTGTCGAAACAAAAGGAAAATCGCTTGAGGAACTGGAGAAGGAAACTTTGAGTAAGTAAAAAGTAAAAAGTGAAAGGTTTAAAGTAAAAGTTAAAAGTAAAAAAAAGCAGATAACTAGAGCAGGATTAACTCAAAACCTGCAACCTGCAACCTGTAACTTGTAACCCATAACCTGTAACTTGTAACAAAATATTCAAACTATGAACGGATACGAAAGAATTTATGCAGCGTTGAATGGTGAAAAACCGGATAAGATTCCGGTAATGCTGCACAACTT
>DAOPKR010000013.1:53533-55894 GCA_035391305.1 Draconibacterium sp. | reverse complement strand
GCTGCTTGCTGGTTTCCAATTATATAAAAACTGAAAGATTCAATGGTTTGAGAACCTGGTTCAGGATACATTTCACAGGAATAGATTGAAACAAAAATAAACAGTAGGGATATTAATTTTTTCATGGCAGGTTTATTTTTTTGATATTGGAATAGTCAATCCGAATAGAAACGAAGTTGAATTGTTGTGCATCTTTTCATCAATTACCGGTAATGAATATGCAGGATTTTCATTTTTGTCGGTCAGAACATTTACTACCCCAAAAGATTGATTTATTGACACAGAAAAATCAGCCCAATTAAACACCGGAAAATCAATTTGGTAACCTAACATAAAACCGCCATCGGCTTTTTTGAACCACTGACCGAGGCTTTCATTAAAATAGGATGCTGTTACGTTATAACCTTCTCCATAATTATAGGTTGAAATTTGTTCGCCCTGTGCAAATGAATTGTACAGCATTGAAATATAGGGGCCAAAATTGAAATCAGACTGAATTTTATTACCGAAATTCAAATGGAACTTTAAGGGAAAGGTGATATAATCAAGATTCACCCTCGATTGAAGTTGGGGTGCGTTTGCCTGTTCAGCTTCTGTTCCAGCCCGGTACAAAAGGTTGAAATTGCCTCTGTAATCCAGTTCATAACCTTTTCGTTCATACCAGGCACCGGTTGAAAACGATAAATCGCCACCAAGTTGAAAAACTATGGAAACTCCTGAAGAGAAACCTACTGTTGAAGCATATTCGCCAGAATTCTTTGATACTTTCGCTTTCGAAATGTTGAAACCTGAATGGGGTATGATTTTAATATTCATTCCCAAAGAATCATTTTTTTCGGTATATTTTTTCACCGCAAAAGGTTTGTATGCAACACCAAAAGTTACTTCTGCCGATCCAATTTTCCCTTCCAGATCTTTAAAATAGGTTTTATGACCTGACGTAATTTGCCCGCTGGCAAACACATTCCATTTTTCGGTAATGTTGTAATGCACCGAACTGTTTAAAATCCAGCCCCAGTCGTGCATTGGCGGAAAGTTTTCATCAATGTACTCTTTTGTATAGAAGTCTTTGTCTTTGCCCCTGTATTCGTCGTTGGTAACAAAACCATAATATGCACCCGCACCAATTTCGAAATTCACCCTGCCCGGGGTTTTAAACTTTATCAGCAGTGGAATACGCAGAAAACTATATTTTGATTGATCGTTGTAATAGTAACTTGAATAGTCAGCTATGCTGGAATAATGATATCCCGGAGAATAGTAATAATGATTATTCAGTTCATTGAAATAATGAGTTGCATGATTTAAACCTGATTGCAATACAAACCAGTTTCCAATATCGTATTGCGCAATAATCCCGTTTACCGGGCCAGATTGCGAACCGTAACTAAAATTATTCGATTCTTTGTTGATTTTTGAGAAATTGATACCACTTTCCAATCCCACAGAAAATCTTTGAGCTAATGCGGGGTAAAATAAAATGGTAAAAAATGTCAGAAAAAGAATTTGCCTGGTTTTCATTTTAAGTTGATTTTATTACATGGATGGAATGAACAAAGATTAGGTTGCGTTGACCAAAGGAAATTTAAACATTTGTTTTAAAAAATGACAAAACCCCATCTAATGATTTGATATCAGGATGAGGTTTTCATAATTTGATTTATTACAAAATATTTATTCCAAAAAATGCGGCTCTGCTTTTACACCTGTAAAAAACTCTTCAAGTTCGGCAAGTGTGGTTTTGGTTTTTTGAACGTCCCGTATTATTTGTCCTTTTTGCAGAATAACTATTCGCGAACAAACGTCGGTAACATGATCCAAATCATGACTCGAGATCAGGAAAGTTTTGCCATGGCTGCCGGCAAATTCTTTAATTATTTTTCGAAGTTTAAATTGCGAAGTCGGATCGAGATTGGCAAATGGCTCGTCTAAAATCACAATTTCAGGATTGCCCATTAATGCGCCAACAACGCCCACTTTTTTCTGGTTTCCTTTTGAAAGATCGCGGATGAACTTCTTTTTACCCAGAATTTCATCGTTGAAAAATTCACTGAAATTCGACAGAAAATCTGCAATATCGTTTGCATTCATTCCACGTAATTCGCCAATAAAATTGAAGTATTCATCGGGAGTCAGGTAGCCGATTGTAAAACTTTCATCAATATATGCGCCGGTAACCGACTTCCATTCTTCAGATTTTGAAACAGCAATTTCGTTGATAATTACTTTTCCTTTTGTTGCGCGAATCAAATCAAGAATTAATGAAAACAGTGTTGTTTTACCGGCACCGTTGTTTCCAACAAGGCCAAAAACCTCACCATTTTGAATGGTCAGTTCAGAAATATCAAGAACAGTAGTTCC
>DAOPKR010000013.1:48234-53433 GCA_035391305.1 Draconibacterium sp. | reverse complement strand
GCAATATTTCCCAGCAGATAAGTAAGAATACCATAAACTGCAAGCGGGCCAAACAAAATAGGGAAAGTAATCAGCCAATTTGTAGCGCTCATTCCCTGGTAGTTAAACATTGCCCGCTGATCGAGGTCGATCGACTTTCGGCTGTTTAAACCAAGTGCAAAAATTACAAATGAATTTACACCAATATTATACAGCATAACTGCCAAATGCACGTAAAGCACTTTTGGCGTAACAAACATATATCCCAGCGAAAGCAGGTAAAAAACAATATTTGTAACAGCCATCAGAAAAAATGCCGACTGGAGTATTTGTTTCATTTTTACGTTTTGGGCCATTAAAAACGGGTAGTAGCGACTGTGCCACGCAGGGAAAAACTGACCGTACATCATGCTAAAAATCCCGGTCATAAACATTCCGCCCAACACTAAAATAAATTCAGCTTTCTTTTCATCAAAATCCTGGTAAAGTATCAATCCGTAGAAAATAAAAATAATCGACATAACTGCAGTCGTTCGCGGGCGTTTGTTTCGGGTAATCATTTTAACTTCCAGCGAAAGCATTTTACCGTACTCACCAATTTGGTTCAACCACGAAAAATCATGGGTCATCCCTTCTTTTTTCTTTTGTGAAATTTCATCAAGAAAAAACCGGTTTAATAAATATTTAAGATTCAGGTTGTAAAGCAAAACTATTGCGATTGGGAAAATAAGTACTGAAACCGGTTGTAAAACAATAAAATCAAAGAGTTTCCCGAAGTTTGCCGTAAAATCAAAAATTTCAAAATGGTCGATGGCAAAAACCGCAGCTGCCAAAGCCAGAAATCCATAGAAAAACCAGTTTGACTCGTTTGTGCGCCATTTTATATAAATAGCAAGAAAATGATTTACAAAGATCATCAAAAACAGTGATGCCAGCCAGGCAATTAAAACCGGTGTTTCCAGTTCATGAACAGCCGATTTAAAAGTGAAAGGCAAAACCAGGAAAAGTGGCAGCACATTGAAAAAATGTAATAACGATTTGTTGAGCATGTAACGCGCTATCCGTTTTCGTTTTACAGGAATCAGCAAAAAAGGCTGAAATCCGAACGTAGGCAGGCTTTGGACCATTATACGCAAAACAAGTTCAAATCCAACATAAGCAAAAATCAATGAATTAAAAATCGGGACCTGCGCCTGTCCGGGATTACTTTTTTCGATAAACACACTCAGGTTAAAACCCATAAAAAGGGCAACTGCCGAAAAGTAAAGCGCCAGGAAAATAAGTACTCCCTTTGCCGCCATGTTTTTGCTGAAATAGGCCGATCGGGAGAGTTCGCGCCAACCAAAGTAAAAGAAGTTTCGGTTCATTTTTTTGAGATATGAGTTGTTAGTAATTTTCAGGTTGTTAAAAATTGCGGTTAAAAATACACTAATTAAACCAAAAATTAAGGCCGCGGGAAACAAACAGAGTTTAACAAAATTTATCTGGCCTTTTAAATTTCGTTGTTAACGATTATATTGTCAACTTTAAAAAGATGAAACGAGCATAATAAAAAGCTATTTTAATACACAGGAGAATGACTATGCGAGTTCTATGAGTTACCTTAAAAAATAAACAATTATAAACGAATGAAGTTACGGACTCTTGATTTTAATTTCCGACAATTGTGAAATGAATTTAAAAAAAATCAAACCTGAAATGAAAACCAGAAATTTTTTAAACCTACTGTCCTTTGCAATTCTCATTTTTGTGATGAATGCCTGTCAGCCAAAACCCGTTGAAACCCAGAGGCCAAACTTCCTCTTTATTCTTGCCGATGATTACGGTTATCACGATTTAAGCATTTCGGGAAGCAAATTCTACGAAACTCCCAACATTGACAGGATTGCCAGCGAAGGAATGATTTTTACCAATGGTTACGCAGCGTGTCAGGTTTGCAGTCCTTCGCGGGCAAGTATAATGACCGGTAAATTCCCAGCCCGCCACGGTATTACCGACTGGATTGGCGCTGCAACCGGCGAAAACTGGCGAACTGCAGGCCGCTCGAATCAACTTCTTCCTCCCGAATATGTGCACAATTTACCTTCGGAATACACAACTTTGCCCGAAGCGATGAAAGCTGCAGGTTACAAAACTTTCTTTGCCGGAAAATGGCATTTGGGTGGAAAAGGTTCTTGGCCTACAGACCACGGTTTCGATATAAATAAAGGTGGCTGGGATGCAGGAAGTCCTGCAGGTGGTTATTTTTCACCTTATGAAAATCCAAATTTGACTGACGGACCGGATGGTGAAAATCTTGAAATGCGACTGGCAAAGGAAACAGTTCAATTTATAAAAGATAACAAAGACAGCTCGTTTTTCGCATATTTGTCGTTTTACGCAGTTCACGGGCCAATTCAAACCACCCATGAAAAATGGGAAAAATACCGTCAAAAAGCCGAAGATCTGGGAATTGCCGAAACCGGTTTTAAAATGGGTCATTTCCTACCAATCCGTCAGGTGCAGGACAACCCGGTTTACGCAGGTTTGGTTGAGTCGATGGACGATGCAGTTGGCGAAGTTTTAAAAGCGCTTGATGAAATGGGTTTGGCACAAAATACTGTTGTGATTTTTACTTCCGATAATGGCGGAGTTGCTGCCGGTGATGCCTTCGCCACTTCAAATTTACCGCTCCGTGCCGGAAAAGGATATCAGTTTGAAGGCGGAATCCGCGAACCTTATTTTATAAAAGTGCCGGGAGTTGGAAATGGACAAAAATGTGCCACACCAGTTTCGGGGACCGATTTTTATCCAACAATTTTAGAACTGGCCGGAATGTCGTTAATGCCTGAAGAACATAACGATGGAGTTAGTTTGGTGCCGCTTTTAAACGGTAAAACCATTTCGGAACGTCCGCTTATCTGGCACTACCCTCATTATGGAAACCAGGGAGGCGAACCGTCTTCAATTATCCGCCTGGGCGATTGGAAACTCATTCATTATTACGAAGACGGGCATGAAGAATTGTATAACCTGAAAACTGATATTTCTGAATCAAACGATTTGGCGCCCGAAAATCAGAATAAAGTGAAAGACTTGAGCGAAAAGCTTTTCAGATACTTAAATGAAGTTGGCGCCCGTTTTCCTGAAAAAGACCCTGAATGGACAGCAGAAAAAGAAAATGCTTATTTAGAAAATGTAATAAACAAACGCTTGCCTCAACTTGAAAAACAACGGCTTGATTTTCTTTCCAAAGATTTCGATCCGGGAAATAACTGGTGGGGAAGTATGATTACAAAAGATTAATAATGAAAAAAATGAAATTCAATTTTATAATCTGTTGTTTGCTTTTGCTGGTTTTTCATCAACAGTTAAATGCTCAAACTAAAGCTAAAAAGAAAAATAAATCAGATAAAATTTACCAGTACTCACTTTTTACAGCCCTGGCAAATAAAATTTACGACGGAAATCTTACCGTTGCAGAAGTGAAAGAAAAAGGCGATCTGGGTTTGGGTACTTTTAACGGATTGGATGGAGAAATGATTGTTTTGGACGGAACAGTTTACCAATGGCCGGCAAACGGAACGGTTTATCTGCCTGACGATTCGGAACTTGTTCCATTTACTGTTGTAACACATTTCGATGAAGATTTGAAACTGGAAAAACCTTCAGTTTTAAATTATAATGAATTGAAAACATTTATAGAAAGTAAACTTCCTACCAACAATTTTGGATATGCGTTTAAAATTAAAGCAGAATTCAAAACTTTAAAATGTGGAAGCGCCGATAAACAGGAAAAACCGTATTCAAAAACTTTAAGTGAAGCTTTGGTTGACCGTCCAACTTTTAACATGGAAAATATTTCAGGTACAATGGTAGGTTTCTGGTATCCTGAATACACAGGGAAAATAAATGTTGGCGGGTTTCACCTGCATTTTATTTCCGACGATAAAAAACAGGCTGGTCATGTAATGGAATTCCAGGCTTCCAATGTCCAGGTTTTAGTTGATTTGTGCGATGGTTATGAAATTGATTTGCCCAAAACAGAGGATTTTGAGGTTAGTGAATTCGACCTGACACAGGAATACAATAACACAAAAAAGATTGTTGCTTCAGAAACACAATCGGGAAAAACTGTTACCTGGAACGATTTTGAAATGCTTGACTCTTCTTTAAACGGAGTGCCATTCAAAGTTGTTTTTCCAAAAACGCCCAATAAAAACCGGGACTGGATTTGGCGTGCCCGTTTCTGGGGCCACGAACCACAAACTGATATTGCCCTTCTCGAACGCGGATTTCATTTGGTTTATATCGAAGTTGGCGGTTTGTTTGGCTGCGAAAAGGCCTTAAAAATATGGGATGATTTTTATGCCTTTGCAACCCAAAAATATCAACTGAATAAAAAAGTAGTTTTGGAAGGGATGAGTCGCGGAGGATTGATAATTTTTAATTGGGGTAACCGAAATGCAGAAAAAGTAGCTTGTATTTACGGCGATGCACCGGTTTGTGATTTTAAAAGCTGGCCGGGCGGTTTTGGAGTTGGCCCGGGTTCAAAGGATGACTGGAAAATCTGTTTGGAAAAATATGGTTTTACTGAACAAATTGCGCTTAAATACAACGGAAATCCCGTTGACCGCATGGAAAATATTGCCGCGTTAAAAGTTCCGGTTCTTTGTGTGGTTGGCGATGCCGATGAAGTTGTTCCGGTTTCGGAAAATACAGATTTATTGCAAAAACGATTGGAAGAACTAGGCTGGAAAACTGAAATTATCCACAAACCCGGAATCGGCCATCACCCGCATTCACTAAAAGACCCAAAGCCAATAGTTGATTTTATTTTGAAAAATACAGAAAACTGAAAACCATGTTGAAAGCTATTTTAACTTCCGTTGTAATAAGTTTTTCAATAGTTTGTTTTTCGTTTCCGAAAAGCGACCCAATTCTCCAAAATTTCTATGTTTCACCATCAGGAGACGATTCGAATGCCGGGACTTTCGAAAAACCTGTTGCAACTTTTCAGGCAGCTCAAAACTTAGTTCGCAATTTCAGAAAAAGCAATCCTGAAACCCCGGTAACAGTTTACTTCCGGGGAGGGAAATATTACCTGCCTGAACCGGTTATTTTTACTTCCGAAGATAGTGGAACTGAAAATGCAGCAAATACATATAAGGCTTATCCAAACGAAATCCCAGTTGTTTTGGGCGGAGAGAAATTGGTATTGAAATGGGAGAAATTCAAAGA
>DAOPKR010000013.1:0-48134 GCA_035391305.1 Draconibacterium sp. | reverse complement strand
CCCGAAGGCGGGCAGCACAAAGAATTCCGTTTTGTAGAAAATATTTTCGAAGAACTCGACACAATTAATGAATGGTTTTTAGATAATAAAACTTCAACACTTTATTTTTATCCGGCTCCGGATTTGGATTTAAAAATAGCAAATTTCGAATTTGCATCACTTGAAAACCTTTTTACTTTTCAGGGTACAGCAGCAAATCCGGTAAAATACATTTCCCTCGACGGTTTTAAATTCGGAAGAACAATAAGGACATTCCTGAAAAATAAAGAACCGCTGTTACGAAGTGACTGGACGATTTACCGCGGAGGATCCGTTTACCTGGAAGGAACTGAAAATTGTTCGGTTTTAAATTGCGGGTTCAGCCAAATCGGGGGAAATGCCATTTTCTTTAACCACTACAATAAAAAAGGGTTGGTTCAGGGTTGCCACATAAGCGAAATCGGTGCAAATGCAATCTGTTTTGTCGGCGATACAGCGGCAGTCCGAAATCCAAAATTTATTCCTTACGGTCCGCGTGTTTCTGCAGAGGAAATGGATTTAACTCCGGGCCCGGTTGGCAAAAATTTTCCTCAAAATTGTGTTGTTGAAGATAATCTCATTCACAATATCGGAACTATTGAAAAACAGGTTGCCGGAGTTGAGATTAGCATGTCAGCTTTTATAACACTCCGGCACAACAGCATTTACAACGTTCCGCGTGCGGGGATAAATATTGGCGAAGGTGCGTGGGGCGGGCATTTGCTTGAGTACAATGACGTATTCAATACTGTGCTTGAAACCGGTGATCATGGTTCGTTTAACAGCTGGGGGCGCGACCGTTACTGGGGAGTTCCGAAAGACAAAACCGATGAAGCTGTGGCACAAAATCCAACAATAATACTTCTTGACATGATTGCGCCAAATATTATCAGAAACAACCGCTTTCGCTGCGATCATGGCTGGGATATTGATTTGGATGACGGTTCAAGCTACTACGAAATTTACAACAACCTTTGTTTAAATGGCGGAATAAAACTTCGCGAAGGATATTACCGGACGGTTCAAAATAACATTTGCATAAACAATGGTTTTCATCCGCACGTGTGGCAAAAAAACAGCGGCGATATTGTTCGGGGGAATATTTTTGGCATGGCACATCAACCAATTTCTGTGGATTACTGGGGAAAGGAAGTTGATTTCAACTGGTTTATTAATCCAGAAGATTTAAAGAAAGTTCAACATTTAAAAGTGGATTTGAACGCCGAAGCAGGCGACCCACTTTTTGTTGATCCCAAAACAGGCGATTTTTCTGTTTCGATAGAAAGCCCGGCATTTTCAATGGGATGGAAAAACTTCCCGATGAAACAATTCGGAGTGCAAAAACCATCATTAAAAGCAATTGCCGAAACTCCCCAAATGCCTGAAATGGCAAAAGCTGAAATTGAGTTAAATACTGCAGTAAGTTTCTATGGAGGCCGAATAAAAAAACTGATTTCCGATGGCGAAGTTTCCGCAACAGGAATGCACGATAAAAAAGGAGTTTTGGTTTTGGTTGCACCTGTTGAAGGCATTTTCAAAACATTGAAGTTGATGAGCAACGATGTGATTCTGAAAGTGAATGGAATTCCGGTAAATGATGTAAATGAACTTAATATCATTGTTGCAAACCGGAAAATAGAATCAATTTTAATTTGGCGAAATCAATCGGAAAAACAAATTCAGATTTGAAATTATCAGAATAGCATTTTACAAACTGGAAAAAATATTTTGAAATGAATAGCATAAAATTATTCCTCACTTTTTCAACCCTCTTTTTTTCAATCATTTTGTCAGCCCAGCAAACACAAATTGTTTTTCTTTCCGGAACAGATGCAGCCAACACTGTCGATTGGGATTTCTTTTGCACTGATGGAAGAAAGAGCGGCGAATGGAGTAAAATTCCGGTGCCTTCAAACTGGGAATTGCAGGGGTTTGGAACATATAATTATGGTCACGACTGGAATGACAAAAACAAAAAACTTGGCCTTGAACACGGTTTATATAAACATGAATTTGAAGTTCCCAATGGTTGGAAAGGTAAAACCGTCAATATTGTTTTTGATGGTTCAATGACCGACACCAAAGTGAAAATAAACGGGAAGTCGGCGGGCGAAATGCATCAGGGCGCATTTTACCGTTTTAAATACGACATTTCGAAATTACTGAAATATGGAAAAACAAATTTACTTGAAGTAGAAGTTGACAAACATTCATCAAACGAATCGGTGGTTCGAGCTGAACGACAGGCCGATTTCTGGATTTTTGGAGGTATTTTTCGTCCCGTTTTTCTCGAGGTTTTACCTGAAATCCATATCACCCGAACTGCAATTGATGCAAAAGCCGACGGTTCTTTTAATGTTTTAACCGAAACGAATAATTCAAAATCAGATTATTCAGTATTGTTCGAATTGTTTGATTTAAAAGGAAATAAAACCGGGGAAACTATTCAATCTAAAATTGAAGAAGGAATTTCAGAAAAAATATTTTCAGGAAAATTTGGAGGTGTAAAATCCTGGAACCCGGAGTGGCCCGAATTATATGATTTGAAAATCACTTTAAAAAATGGAGAAAGGAAATTGCACGAAGTAAATGAAAGAATCGGTTTCCGCACTGTTGAACTCCGCAAACATGACGGGTTTTATGTAAACGGAGAAAAAGTAGTTTTTAAAGGAGTTTGCCGACATTCATTCCGGCCCGAAACAGGCCGAAGTTTAAGCAACGTAAATCTTTTAAACGACGTTCTTTTAATGAAAGAAATGAATATGAATGCGGTTCGCTGTTCGCATTACGTACCTGATAAACGATTTTTGGATTTGTGCGATTCGCTTGGAATTTTTGTTTTGGATGAAGTTACCGGTTGGCAGGATTCTTATGACACAGTTATTGGACCGAAGCTCGTGAAAGAAACAATTCTGAAAGACGAAAACCATCCGAGTGTTGTAATCTGGGATTTGGGAAATGAAGGTGGCTGGGATTTTGCCAACGAAAAAGGTTTTCACGAACTTGATATTCAAAAGCGGCCCGTTATTTATCCGTGGCTTTTAAAGAATGGCGTTGACACACACCACTATCCTGATTTCTCTTATTCTATTGGCAGGTTTGTTTCGGGCAACGACCCTTTTATGCCTACCGAATTTATGCACGGTTTATATGATGGAGGTTTGGGTGCCGGGTTGGATGATTTTTGGCGGAATTACGAAACTTCGCCATTGTTTGCAGGCGCATTTTTGTGGGTTTTTGCCGATGAGGCCGTTTTACGAACCGACAAAGAAGGTACTGTTTATGATGCCAGCGGCAATAATGCACCTGATGGAATTCTTGGTCCGCACCACGAAAAGGAAGGCAGTTTTTACACAGTAAAGGAAATTTGGTCACCCGTGCAAGTTGATCCGGTTATGATAAACCGGCAGTGGAATGGCAAACTTTTTCTGAAAAATAAATTCATATACACCAATTTGAAAGATTGCGGATTTAGCTGGCAAGCCGTTAAAACCGAAATAGGAAGCACAAAAGAAACTACTACAGGTAGTGGGATTTTAAACAATTTTTCAGCAAAGCCCGGAGAAACGGTTCAAGTTCAAATTAATATTGGAGATGCATTGCGTAACGCCGATATTTTTCGTTTCAAGGCTATCGACCAAAATGGTTATGAACTTTATACATGGAGCTGGCCTGTACTTCAGCCTGAAGAAAAAGCCGGCGAATTATTTTCAACAGAATTAAAAGATTCGGAAATTGAAGTAGTTGATTCAGAAGATTTAATAACTGTTTCAGTTACAAACCTGAAAATTTCATTTAACAAAACAACAGGAACAATTCAAAATATTCAGAATGGAAATGGGAAAATTTCATTGTCAGGAGGCGCCATTCCGGTTGGTATCGATTCAAAAGTTGAGGGGGTAAAATGGGGAAAAAATGAAAACGGAGATTTTATAATTGAAGTTTTATATTCAGCTTACCCGAAAAAAATAGTCTGGACATTCCTCAAAAACGGATTATTAAAACTGGAAGCAGAACCTTTGCAAAGTGCAAGGGATATAGATTTTATTGGTTTAACCTTTTATTATCCGGAAGAAAAATGTACAGGTATTAAATGGATGGGCCGCGGACCCTACCGTGTATGGAAAAACCGCTTAAAAGGAAGTAATTTTGGCGTTTGGGAAAAAGCGTTCAACAATACAATTACAGGTGAAAGTTTTAACGAGTTGATTTACCCCGAATTTAAAGGATATCACGGTAATTTATATTGGGCAACCCTGGAAACTACAGAATCAGATTTCACTGTTATTTCGGAAACACCAAATCTCTTTTTCCGTTTGTTTACTCCTGCAAAACCTGCAAATATTAAAGGAGATGTTTATCCAACGTTTCCCGAAGGAGATATTTCATTTCTTTATGAAATCCCGGCAATTGGAACCAAATTTCAGCAAGCCGAATTGATGGGGCCAACCAGTCAAAAAGGATATTTTTCAGGTCATTTTGGCGATGAAAGTTATCCCATTAAATTATGGTTTGATTTCAGGCATTAAAACACCAGAATTATCCCAATCGTTGGCAACACAGTTCCTGTGGTATTTGGCAATGTTTCCAACACATATTTTGTTCCGTTGTCGGTAGTAATATAGTTTCCGTTTGCATCCTGCTGGCGTATAACAATATCAGCCTGTTCAGCCTGAAAATTATACAGGTTTTGAATATCGATATAAAATTTTGCAGTTATTTTATTCAGGTAGAATGATTTGTCAACCCGCACATCAAGCTGGTGAAATGCAGAAAAGCGCATTGAATTCAACTTTGAATAATCCAGTGAAGGACCGCCGCTAAGATTCCATATTTCGACATAAGAACTTTTTTCGAGATCCCATGGAGTATAAGGCAATCCGCCCACAAAACGCCAGCGGCCACCAACCCGCCAGTTGTTTTTTAATTCACGTGTGCCGGTTAAAGCTACCAAATGTTTCGAGTCCCAGCTTGAAGGGAGAAAATTTCCGCGTGAATCGTCAAACTCGCTGCGCACCAACGTGTATGAAAGGTTCAGGTTGCCTTTTTTCGCGTTAATCCGGGTTTGAAATTCAGCCCCGTAAGCATGTCCTTTTGAAGTTGAAAGTACAGCTTCATCGCCAACCACCCCAAAATCGGCTCCTTTATTGGCTAAACTGATACTGTCGTTTATTGAGTATGGATAATTTCTGTAATTCTTCCAAAATCCTTCAAGCGAAAATAAAACAGTTGAAGATGGCCGGTATTCAAATCCACCAATTAAATGATCAACAGAAATATATTGCAGCTTGTTTTGTTTGTTTATCAGCTTGTCATTTTCTTTGTAACCCAAAGAAGTGTAGGCAGGTAACTGATAATAGCGGCCTGTGTTGAAATTCAGGCTCCATTCGTTGGTTAAATTGTATGATGCTGAAAATCGTGGCGAAAACTGTTTGAACATGTTGTTCATTTCCGACGAATAATTGTTGGCGTCTGTGCGCAAACCAAGCGAAAGTGATAATCTTTCGTTAAATACATTTTTGCTGATTTGGCCAAAAAATCCCCATTTAACTAAATTCAGTTTGGTATTGTAATCGATATTCACAATTTCGTTGTTGTAAAATTTTTGCAGTTGGGAAGTATTTGTGTATGTCACAAAATCAACATTTGCTCCCGCATTAAATTTGTAATCGCCATATCTTGAGGTATTTTCAAACCTGATTTTATTCTCCATCTCTTCTGAAGAATAGTCAAGTGTTTTGTTGGCTTCCGAACTGTCATCGTTATCAAGGTATTTTATGGCGCTGTTGTTAAAGTGACTGCGACTTACAACCAAAGTTTGAAAGCTGTGTTTCTCGAAATGTTTGTAAACTCCGCCAAGAGTGTAGCTCCATTGTTCGTTTACCGGAATTTGACTTAATATGTATTGTTGTGATTCATCCGGATTTTCGATTCCGAGATTCAAATCAAACAAATCTTTTGAACCTAACCCCACAAAAGTAAGTTCATTTTTTTTGTCGATGCGCGATTTTACTTTAAACTGAATATCGTTAAAAGTGGGCAAAAACGGGAGTTCCAGAATATTAAAAAGAAACTTTAGGTAAGAACGACGGGCTGAAATAACGTATGTTGTTTTTTCGCCAATCGGGCCGTCAACCGTGCCTGCAATTTCAGAAGCTCCGAGCGTAAACTGAAAGTTTGTTTTGTCAGGATTACCATCAATCTGATTAAATTCGAGCACACCGCTGAGTGTATTTCCGCGGTTGGCAGGGAAAGCTCCCGAGTAGTAGTTTACTTCGCGAATAAAGTCGGCATTTATAATCCCGACCGGCCCTCCCGAGGCGCCTTGTGTGGCAAAATGATTGATAAAAGGAACTTCAACACCATCCAGATAAAATCGGCTTTCCGAAGGCCCGCCACCACGGATGATTATATCGTTGCGAAATGCAGGTGTTGATTGCACCCCAGGAAACGATTGTATTACTTTCGAAATATCGCGGTTGGCACCCGGGCTTTTTTCAATTTCGCCAATACCAATTGTACGCAACGAAACCGGACTTTCTTCAGTTTTACGAAATGGCGACGCTTTTACAACAACTTCCTCAATCTGTTCCTTTTGCTCCTCCATTCTTATTTCAATGCTGTTGGCATTTGCGTTGCTCACTTCTATTTCTGCTGAAATTGCCTGTTTGTAACCAATAAATGAAGCTTCAAGTCGGATAAAGCCGGGAGTGAGACCTCTTAATGTAAAATTTCCGTCTAAATCAGTAGTAGTTCCAATTGAAGTACCTGAAACAACAATGTTTACAAACGGCAGTGGTTCGTTGCTTACAGCATCAACTACCTTCCCTGTTAGCGAGGCTTTTTGTGCAAAAACCGAAATAGGAATTAATGCGACGAGGATAAATATTTTTACTGTTTTCATATTTTTTTAAATCAGATTTAAGATTTTGAGACACAAGTAGCAAGACTTAAGGAAATAAATTTCTAATCTTGATACTTAATACTTTTTATCCTGATACTTTCTATACTATTTAATTCGAACTAAAATTTTGCTAAAAATCTCTTTTGCTGTTGTTATTGTTGTTAAATCGGTAACCAAATCCCCGGTTTTTCCTGATGGTTCGCTGTGTCCGACTGCACTTAAATTGTATTCTTTTTGCATTGATTCCGGTTCAATAGTGGCTTCATAAACCAACGCTGGTTGAAGCGAAGTTTTGTAATCATAATCATCGGGAAATTTGCTGTTCGTCCAGAAATCATTTGAATCCCAGGCCTGGTTAACTTCAAAAAGCACTTTAAACTTCTTGCTGGATCCCATTTTTGAACCGGTCTCCAATTTAAAATTTCCTTTTGGTGTTGCACCTGATAATGCGTCAGGAACTGCAGTTTCAGGTGCAGGTGCATATAAACCATCGTTTGCTTTTATGTTACGTTTGTGCGACCAGTAAGGCAAAGCAGCAGGTCGGCGAACTTTTCCCGGTTCATTTTTCCATTTTCCTTTTTCTGCTTCGCCATGACCAAAAACACCCTTTGCAAAATATTGGGTAACATACAAAGTTTCAATATAATTACCTTCAATATCTTCAACCCATATTGCAAACGACGGGTGATTATGATACTTACCAATTGTAAAATCAAATTCAAGTTTTGTATTTATCATTTCAGGAGTTGTTTTTATTGTTTCCAGCGTTTCAGGAATATTTTTCTGAGATGCGCAACTCACCAGAAAAACAACTGTAAGAAGAGTAAATAGAGTTTTCATTTTCGGCTTTTGTTTAAATATATTGCTGCAATAATAAACAGAAATCAACTGTTATTGTTGAAATCCGCCATTGTTTTTTTAAATTAGCGATTGATATAATTGATAAAATGAGAGTTGTAATTCAAAGGGTTTCAGAAGCTTCGGTAAAAGTTGAGGGAAAAGTTTTATCAGCAATTCATCAAGGGATGTTGATTCTGGTTGGAATTGAAGATACTGATATGGAAGAAGATATCAGTTGGCTGACAAACAAAATAATCCAGTTGCGGATTTTTGACGATGAAAACGGAGTGATGAACTTGTCTGTAAAAGATGTTGGCGGTGATATTATCGTAGTAAGTCAGTTTACTTTGCATGCCAGCACCAAAAAAGGAAACAGGCCTTCTTATATTCGTGCATCGAAACCTGATTTTGCTATTCCAATGTACGATAAGTTTGTCAGTTCAATTGAAGTTGCGTTGGGAAAGAAAGTTGGAACCGGTAAATTTGGCGCAATGATGGATGTTTCACTTGTAAATGATGGGCCGGTTACAATTATTATTGATTCGAAACAAAAAGATTTATAAAGAGTCCCCAACTAACCTCCCCAAAATGGAGAGGAATAAGAATTAAAGAATGAAATAAATGAATAAACAGGAAATAACAATTTCGGAAGCCCAGAAAATGGTGGATGGCTGGATAAAAACAATTGGAGTCCGATATTTTAATGAACTGACAAATATGACCATTTTGACTGAAGAAGTTGGTGAACTGGCCCGGATAATGGCCCGAAAATATGGTGATCAGTCCTTTAAAAAGTCGGATGAAAAATACGAACTTGGAGATGAAATGGCTGATGTATTGTGGGTTTTAATATGTTTGGCCAACCAAACGGGTATTGATTTAAACGAAGCTTTTCTGAAAAATATGGAGAAGAAAACTTTGCGTGACAAAGAGCGGCATGCAAACAACGAAAAATTGAAATAAAAAAATTAATTTTAGGTTTCAATCAACAAAAAATTCTGTAATGAAACCAATTATAATATTATTACTCATAATGACAATTACCGTAACAGCTTGTACCGATAAGAATTCACATCCTGAAAGATGGACTGACGATGAAATAAATTCGTGGTTTGAAAAGAAGGATTGGTTCGGAGGCTGGAATGTTTCGCCTGACAATTCGATAAACAAAAGAACTTTAGCAATATTGTATCATGAAAATCAAAAGCATTGGGACCAGGCATTTAATTTCCTGAAATCAGCAAATCTGAAAAACCTGCCGCTTGGGAAACAGGAACTCGAAGGCGAACACGTTTTCGTGACCGTTCAGCAATATTTTGGGAAGGAAAAGCCTGACGCATTGTATGAATCTCATAAAAAATACATTGATATTCAGTATGTAATTGATGGAGAGGAGTTAATTGGGCTGACTACAATTGATAAAGTTAAAGTTAAGGAGCCTTACAATGAAGAAAAAGATATTTCTTTTTACGATTTCGATGGAGGGGATTACCTGAAGGCAACACCTGAAAAATTCTTTATATTTTTTCCTGAAGACGTTCACCGTCCGTCAATTACAGCAGGGGATTCAATTCAAATTAAAAAGATTGTTGTGAAGATTTTGCTTGAAAAGTAAAGATTTAAAAAAGTAATCTGAAATAAGTCTCTTGTATCAAAAAATAAGTTTTTGGGAATTTTTGGTTATGAAAACATAGGTACTACCAGGTTTTTTTCAAATTATTTTACATTTACGTGCTCAAAATTGGAGTATAGCTTGGAAATTTTTGAAAATATTAGCGATTCAGAACTTGCCCTGAGAATAAGTGGTGGGCAAAAATCTGCTTTTCAGGAGCTTTTTGAAAGATATGCACCACGCATTTATAAGTTCTCCCTTTCATATTTAAAAAATAAAGCTGATAGTGAAGAACTTGTTCAGGAAGTTTTTCTGAAGATTTGGGAAAAAAGAGAAATGCTTGACCATTCGAAAAATATAAAGTCATTTATTTTTAAAATTGCAGTTAACACCAGCTATGATTTTATTCGTCGGAGAAATATTGAAAATGCCTTTGAAGATTTTACAAAAGCAAATTTCAAAGTAGAATCTGATGATACATGGCAATCAGTAGTTTTTGAAGATATGAAGCAAACGATGCATAAATTAATCGTTCCGCTTCCTGAGCAACAACAGAAAATATTTAAATTAAGTAAGTTGGATGGCTTAACCAACGATGAAATTGCGGCAATTTTAAACATCTCGAAAAGAACAGTTGAAAACCATTTATACAGAGCTGTTACATTTCTCAAAGGTCATTTTAAAAGAGAATTGTTAATGGGATTGTTTTTCGTTTATTTGGGTTCCCGTTAAAATATTGGCTATTATTTTCTGTTTTATCCCGAATTCGGACTTAAACTCCTGGATTAATTTCGCCTGCTTTGCTCATTAGCTCAACGTTTAGTGTCAAAATATTAAAAAAATGAAAAAACATTGAGAAATGAATGAGTAAAATCCAAAACTCAATCGTAGTACATTAAACGAGCATACCATTCGGAATCATTTTTTAATTAGTTGGCGTATGTTGTTGAAATGTAATATTCTTTGGTCCTCCGAAGGATATTGAAATATAAATAGAAATTGTTGTTATTGAAAGTTAACAGATGAAGGATCAAATTCAAAATATTCTGAGAAAAGGAAAAAATGAGAATGCATCAGAATCAGACAGGAAAAAAATGCTGGCTCTTTTCCATCAACCCGAAAAAGAATTTCTTTTAAAGGAAGAGTTACTGGAGGAGTTGGAAAACACATTCGAAAATGAGAAAGGTTCGAATGAAATGCAAAAAGTTTTTTACCGGATTTGGAGTAACATTAAAAAGAATGAGCCCAAACAAAAATCAGGTTTAACCTGGTTTTATACAACATTAAAAATTGCGGCAGCTTTGGTTATTGGTTTGTTTTTAGGTATTTATGTTACATCTGTAAATTCAAAAACAAAACCTGAGTATTATTCGGCACACGCACCAAAAGGATCAGTTTCGCAAACAGTTCTTCCCGATGGAACTATTATATTTTTGAATGCCGACTCTCATTTAAAATTTAGTATGGAAGGAAAAAAAGGGATGCGTGAAGTTTTTCTTGAGGGCGAAGCATGGTTCGATGTGGCAAAGAACAAAAAGAAACCCTTTATAGTTCATACAGACACTTACGATGTTGAAGTTACAGGAACCAGGTTTAATATTAAAACATATGATGACGAAAATGAAGTCACCACTACCCTTGAGGAAGGGAGTATTTCTGTTCAATCTACCGAAAATTTTAAAATAGGCGAAAATATTATTCTTAAACCTGGCGAACAATTGGTATTAAACAGAGATTCAAAAACGGCTACTGTTAAAGAAGTGAATACAAAGTGGTTTACCTCTTGGAAAGACAACAAACTCATTTTTATTAACATGGAATTAAAGGACCTTGTTGTACTACTGGAACGAAAATACGGAGTAGATATTGAAGTGAAAAGAGAGGAAATAATGAAACTCCATTTCGATGGAACCATCAAAGATGAATCGATTATTGAAATACTTGAGATTCTGAAGAAAACACTGCCAATAGATTATATTATTGAAGGGCAAAAAATTGAGATAACGAACAAAAAAAAATTGAACTAAAAACGGAGTAAATATGACATAAATAAGATATAAAAAAAAAGCCGGACGGTGCCGACACACCATCCGACTTCGCAAGTTTCGAATATTTTTTGGTGGCTGGCCACCAAATAAGTTATAAATCAAAACATTTCAAATTTATGAAAAAAATGAGTATTAATGTCTTATTGCATGGCAGTAGGGTTAAAAAATGGGTTTTTATGATGAAACTAACAATGCTTCTGTTTTTTGCAGGTTTTATGCAGGTTTCGGCAACAGTTTATTCTCAGGCAACAAAGTTTAATTTCATAGCAGAGAATAAACAGGTTGTTGATGTTCTTAAGGAAATTGAAGAATCAAGCAACTTCAGGTTCTTTTATATAAGGGAACAAGTAGGTGTTGAAAGACAAGTGACAGTAAAAGCCAACGGCGCCACTGTTGAACAAATTCTTGATAAATTGTTTGATGATCAAGGAATCAGTTACAAAGTTATGGATGATAACCTTGTGCTGTTAAGTCCTGATAAATCAATCACAACAATTGAAAAACTTTCGTCTCAGCAAAAGTCAGTTAGTGGGAAAGTTACTGATGAAAGCGGACAACCGCTTCCAGGTGTGACTGTATTAATAAAAGGAACCACAAATGGTTCTGTTACAAACATTGATGGTGTTTTCACCATCTCTAATATTCCTGAAAATGCAACCCTAGTATTTTCATTTATTGGAATGCGGACTCAGGAAGTTACAGTTGCAGGCCAGACTACCATTAATATTACAATGGGAGTTGATGCAATTGGAATTGAAGAAGTTGTTGCGATTGGTTATGGCTCTCAGAAAAAAAGTGATTTAACCGGAGCTGTAGTTTCAGTTTCAAACGAAGACATGAATATGGGTGGAACTGTCAGCAGTGCAGCTCAGGCATTGCAGGGCCGCACAGCCGGGGTTGTGGTTACCCAAAACTCCAAAGCTCCGGGAGGTAGTATTTCTGTCAGGATTCGTGGCTCAAATTCAATTAGCAGTAACAACGAACCATTATATGTTGTTGATGGCTTTCCAACTTCAAATGGTTCAGATATTAACCCAAATGATATTGAATCAATGCAAATCCTGAAGGATGCATCAGCAACTGCAATTTATGGCGCACGTGGTGCTAACGGTGTAATTTTGATTACCACAAAACGTGGTAAGGCGGGCGAGAGTGAAATTACATACAGCGGTTATGTTGGAACCCAAAAAATTGTTAATCCATTTGATATGTTAGATGGTAAACAATATATGAACCTTGCAAACGCCCTCTATAAAGAAATTGACGGTCAGGAAAATGCAGAAAATGCGGTTTATACCGAATCTCAGTTACAGTCGAATATTAATACTGACTGGATAAAGGAAACATCGCGCACAGGTGTTGTTCAGGATCATAATATCCAGTTTAAAGGTGGTAGCGAAAAAACAAAAGTCTTGGCAAGTCTTGGTTATTTCGATCAAAAAGGTGTTATGAAAAACACAGACTTTTCGAGATTATCAGGACGTATAAATATCGACCAGACAGTTAATGATTACGTTAAAGCCGGAGCAACAGTATTCGCTCAGCGTGAAAACTCAAATTTCCAGTTGTACAGTGGGAATATTTTGAATCAGAATGTGTTACTGGGAATTTTAAATTATGACCCTACTGTTCCGGCATATAATGAGGATGGAACATACGGAAGACCTCCCGGGGGAAGAGGAGACAATCCTTTGGCTAATCTCTTGGAAAGAATAAATGATTCTACAAAGGATAAATTTAACGGTAATTTGTATTTGGAAATTGAGCCTTTGAAAAATCTTGTATTCAGAGTAAACGGAGGTGCAGAGCTCACCCATTCTTTTGTCGGAACATACCTGCCACGCTCAACTTATCAGGGAGGAATAGATAATGGAGTTGCAAGCAGAAATGAATTTTCTTCACTTAATCAGCTACTCGATGCAACATTGAGTTACAAAAAAATTATAAATGAAGACCATTCCCTGAATGTAATGGGTGGTTATTCTTATCAGAAATATGGTTACCAGAATGAGAATATCGGGGTAAAAGGATTTTCAACTGACCTATTTTCATACAATAATGTAGGTGCAGCTTCTACAATAACCAGTGTTTCTTCGTATAAAAGAGAAAGTCTTTTGGTTTCATTTTTCGGAAGATTTAATTATGCTTTCAGAGATAAATATCTTGCAACGTTTACTTTAAGGGGTGATGGTTCTTCACGATTTGGATCAGATCAGCGTTGGGGTACCTTTCCTTCAGGATCACTGGCATGGCGTTTGGATCAGGAAGAATTTATCAAAGACCTTGATGTATTTTCGAACCTAAAACTTAGACTGGGATACGGAAAAACAGGTAATGACCAGGTTGGAGAATACGCCTCCTATGCATTAATGAGCAACACTCACCTTACTTTTGACGGATCAACAAATACCGCAGGTACTCACCTGAACCCAAATACTCCTGAAAACCCGACATTAAAATGGGAAACAACATCACAATATAATGTTGGTTTAGACATGGGTTTCTTTAATTCAAGGTTAGCGGTTTCTGTTGATGCTTATTCAAAGTCAACCTACGATCTGTTAATCAGAAAAAATCTTCCTACATATTCAGGATTCTTTGTAGTACAGTCTAACGTAGGAGAAATTTCCAACAAAGGTTTTGAAATTGAATTGAACTCGATTAATACAACCGGCGAATTCAAATGGGAAACCCGCTTTAATTTTGCGCTAAACAGAAATAAAGTAGTTAGTCTGGGTGGTGAAAGTGAAATTTATATTACCTCATCGAAACCCGTTGGAAACGTATCGGAAGAACAATATGCGGTAATTCGTGAGGGCGAACCGTTAGGTTCATTGTTTGGATATGTTTATGATGGTGTTTTGCAGGAGGGGGAAACTTATGCCCCGCAACCCAATTCCAAACCCGGTGATCCAAAGTATCTTGATCTTTCTGGACCTGAAGGAATCCCAGACGGGAAAATTACTTCTGCCGACCGCACAATTATTGGTTCTGCACAACCCGATTTCTTTTTTGGTTTTACAAATAACTTCGATTATAAAAATTTTGATTTGTCACTTTTCTTCTACGGATCTGTAGGAAATGATTTGCTGAACATGAACAGAATGAATCTGGAATGGAACAGAACAACAGAAGCGTTGAATCGCTGGACTCCGTCAAATACTAACACAGATCAACCTCGCAACGGTTTTTACTATGCTCAGTATGGCGGATACACCAACAGCCATTTTGTTGAAGATGCTTCGTTTCTGCGCTTAAAAAATATAACCCTGGGATATACCATTCCTTCAAGCGTTAATTTTCTGAGTTCTTTAAGAATTTATGTGGTTGCTGAGAATGTATTTACACTTACTAAGTATACCGGTTGGGATCCTGAAGTTGATACAAAGGGTTATGAAGCTAAAGGATCTCAAACTGCAAATGCTGGAGGAGGACTAGATTTTAACTCGTATCCAAGTATGAAGGCGTTTACTGTCGGATTAAACGTTACATTTTAAGTAAGCTAATATTTTATAAAATGAAAAATATAAACAAAATGAAAAATATAATAATACTATTAGCACTGGTTTTAATGGCAAGTTGTACCAATTTGGAGCCGGAAATGTATAGCGATATGACAACATCCAATGCATACTCAACAGAAAGTGATATTAATGCAGCACTTGTTGGATGCTATGCCGACCTTGCCCCTTTCCCAGGTGATGGCTGGATGTACTACAACGGATATTTGGTTATGACCACCGACTACACAACAGATATGGGATTCTCAACAGCAGCAGGGGATCCAACGAAACTTAGCAACTTCACCTATGATGCCAATAACCGTTATTTTCAGTATAACTGGCGATATATGTTTGAGGTAGTAAGTAATACCAATTTGCTGATCGACAGGGTTGCTGGAGTTGAAATAGATGAAACAAAAAAGAACCAAATAATAGCCCAGGCCCGTTTTCTAAGAGCTTTGGCTTATCGTGATGCAACGGATGCATGGGGGCCGGTGCCATTAATTACAGAAGTAATCAGTCCAACTGAAACATACGATATGGCGCTCTCTCCTGTCTCCGAAGTTGATAAAGTAATAATTGAAGATTGTAAATATGCAATTGATAATCTTCCAAAATCATGGTCGTTAAACGATGGATTAACAAGGGCTACAAAAGGTGCTGCAGCAATGTTATTAGGAAATGTTTATATGCGTGCACATGATTATGCTAACGCGAAAACATATATCGACATGGTTTTGCAGTTACGCACTGAAGGTGTTTATACCTTGAATCCCGACTTTAAAAATATCTGGTCAGAAAGCAATAAACACGATGCCGGGATGATTTTCTGCATAATGCACGAATCCGGTCAGAATGGCGGTGAAATTACAAACCATTTCGGTCCGGCTGATCATCCTGAAGTGCAGAACCGTTGGCAATATTATGCTGTTTCTCTTTATTTCTGGAGGAAATACAATGATGCAGATCCACGTAAACAATTCTTTTACTACAATTACGAAGGCCTTGCAAATCGCGATGAAACCACCGAAAATGGGTTTTTCTATATGATGCCCGAACCTGGTCAAACAGTGCCACCAAGTGATACAGTTAAATTGCTTAAAAATGTGGCTACCATGAAATATTCTTATGAGATGGTGGATCCTGCATATTATGACGGACGCACTATTCCTGTATTCCGACTGGCTGAAGCAATTCTTAGCAAAGCTGAAATTGAGAACGAATTGAACGGACCAAATGCGGCACTTCCGTATTTAAATGAAATTCGCCAAAGAGCCGGCGCTCCTTTGTATGGCGATGCAGGATTTCCGGTTCCGGCTTCAAAAGCTGAAATGGCTGACAAAATTCTTGATGAAAGAGGATTCGAATTTGTTTTTGAATACAAAAGACGGCCTGATTTACTGCGTTTTGGCAAATACGAAGAGGTTTGTAATAACTATTTGCAATCGCGTGGTTTAGCGCCTTCGGTAACTTCGAACATGAAATTTTTCCCTTATCCTTTGGTTGATGCACAATTGAATGCCAATATGGCTTCGGAAAATTTGGTCAGGTTGCCTAAATAGATTGAAACAATTTCCTTTCGATTTAAAGAGGGAAAAAGATAGATTGAAACCGTTGGCAATTTATTGCCAACGGTTTTTAAACATTTAACTGACTTTTTAGGAATGGGATGTTTTGCGGATATAGCCCTGAAAAAGTCAATCAAACTTTGATACATTTTTAAATTCATATTCTGCTTTAATTCTATGATTAGGAAAAGAACATATTTGAGATTATTCATTTTGATTACTTTTTTTACGCTTTCAGCAGTTGCTGTTGTTTGGTTTAATTCCCATAATATTTCCATAAAAAATGTTCTTTTGAGCTCGCCCAATAACAATGCTTTTCAGGAAGAAATTGCAATTGAACTTGATAAGCCGGCGGTGTTGTCGGTGAAATATTGGGTAGAAGGGACTACCGAAAAATTTCAATCAGTAAAATCGCCCAACGGTTTAAAACATTCAGTTCAGTTATTGTTACTCGAAACAGGTAAAACATATAATTATCAAATCATTATCGACAGAATGATTGATGTAAAATCAAATATTCTGTCGTTTAAAACAAGGGAGCAATCACCCTGGCTCGATTTTCATTGGGTTGGAAATGGTGCTCCTTTCGACAAAAACGCATTTGGAGACGGATTGCTGATGATTTGCTATGCCCGGATGCCCGGATTTGTTGCAATGATTGACGCCAACGGGAAAGTTAAATGGCACTGGCAGGTTGACGATATTGGCGTAAGGGCAGCAACTGTAACGCCGCGGGGCACAATTTTGGCAATGCTTCGACCGCCAAACAAAGACGAAATTGATGACAAACCAAAAGAACACCGCAAAATCCTCGAAGAAATACAAAAACCCATGCGTCGCGGTAAAATTGGTTTTGCCGGCGGAACTGCAATGGTTGAAATCGATTTAACAGGCAAAACACTTTGGCGGCTCGAAATGAAAGGTAAAGTTGAGAACGATTTGATTCACCATGATTTAAGGATGGACAAATACAATCACATTCACACTTTATACCGATCCACAAAATTGTATCAAAATCCGAATAAGCCCGAAGCGGCACCCGATACCTTAGTTGGCGACGGGATAGTTGTGTTGGATACCCTGGGAAACGAAATCTGGAAATGGTCGGTTTGGGACATGTGGGATGTCGAAAAAGACTCGTTACTAGATGAATTTGGATACGACCGTTTTCACATGAATGCACTTAATTTTGATACCGATGGAAATTACCTGGTTTCGGTTGCAATGGAAGATCAAATTTGGAAAATAAACTCAAAAACAGGCGAGCTGATTTGGAAACTGGGGAAAAACGGAGATTTCAAAATGGATACTGCCGCTTATTTTTCGTTTCAACATTCTGTAAATGTAAATTATGATGGCGATTATATGCTTTTCGACAACAACCTCTTCAAGGAAGTATCCCGGTCGTTGTCATTTAAGTTGGATACAACTGAAATGACGGCTACAACCGTAATTGATGCACCGCTGCCAACCGTAAAATATACTTCAAGAATGGGAAATGGATATTTGCTTCAAAACGGAAATCTGTTGCAAACAAGTGCAAAAACCGGTTCTGTTTTAATAACTGACAAAACCGGAAATATTCTTTGGGAAATGGATTCACCGTTTGTACCTTACAGAGTTGAATACATTCAGGCAAAAATCTGGGATAAATATTTTGTGAAAAACTAATTATGAAGGCTATGCAACCGATACAGATTATTGGAACCCAGCGCTCAGGCTCAAACATGTTGCGTTTAATGCTCAATCAACTCGACGAAATAACTGCACCTCATCCCCCCCATATTTTACAACGGTTTTTCCCATTGATACACATTTACGGTAATTTGGAAGACCGTAATAATTTTTTTGCTTTGGTTAACGATGTTTGCAAACTTGTTGAATGTAACCCCGTACCATGGACAGGTGTAACCTTTAACAGAGATGAAATTATAAATCGCTGCAAAAACAATTCTCTAATCGAAGTTTTCAGGGTAATTTATGATCTTAAAGCGGAATCTGAAAATGCAGATTACTGGATTTGTAAAAGCATGATCAATGTAAAATATGCTAAAGAATTAGAGCAATCAGGAATGCAAATGCGTTACATTTATTTGTTTCGCGATGGTCGGGATGTTGCCTGTTCGTTCAAAAAAGCAATTGTTGGGGAAAAACATGTTTATCATATTGCAAATCAGTGGGCTTCGAACCAAAAAGCCTGCATTGAACTTGAAAAAAATATAGAAGAAAGCCGTTTTTTGAAAGTGAGTTACGAAGACCTTTTGCACCATCCTAAAAAAGAGATGAAACGGATTTGCTCGTTTTTAAATATCAAATTGAAAAATGAGGTTTTTGATTTTTATCATTCTGAAGAATCAAAAAATACAGCAGTTGCCGGTAAAATGTGGGAAAATGTTGCCAGGCCAATTCTTAAAAACAATTCGAATAAATATAAAACTGAACTTGCTCCAATGGAAATTGCAATTTTCGAAAAACAAGCCGGTGAGGTGTTGAAGCAACTGGGTTATACTTTGGAAAATTCAGGTATTTTAAATGGATCACCTTTTTCTGAAAACGAGGTGAAAGAATTCAATAATGAAAATTACAGATTAAAAGAAATTGCAAATCAATCGGCCGATCCTGATGGAATGAAATTAAGGGAAAAACAAGATCTGCTTTTAAAGGATATCCAGAAAAGAAATACACAAAATACTGCTGTCAGCTTTGCTTAATTGTTGTAGTAAGTTTTTTATTTCAGTATTTTAGACATATTCTGTTATGAATATTTTTAGAGTTTATTCAGTATAATTCACTTAAATCCAATATCATGAAACTGGTTCATTTTTTACTATTCTGCGGGCTGTTTTTATTCATTTCACAAAAAGTAAAATCGCAAGCCACAATTACCGAAAACGCTGTAAAGTTTAAAACCTACGCCTATTCCGACCCCGATCCTGTTGCACGAATCACAAAGTATTATCCCTATTTTAGATTCGACGGATTTTCAAATACAGGAACCGAGCAGGAATGGAAAATCGTAACGCTCGAAAATGAATATATTAAAGTTTATGTAGCGCCCGAAATTGGAGGGAAAGTGCTTGGAGCTATTGATAAATCAACCGGAGAAGAGTTTATCTACTTTAATAAAGTGGTTAAATTTCGTGATATCGCCATGCGTGGCGCCTGGACTTCAGGTGGAATCGAATTCAATTTTGGCTCAATTGGTCACGCGCCTACAACCGCATCGCCGGTTAATTATATTTTGAAAAACAACGATGACGGAAGCGTGAGTTGCATTGTTGGAGCGCCTGATATTACTTCCCGAACCGAATGGAGAGTGGAAATCCGGCTGCCTGCAAATACGTCTTATTTCGAAACCAAAGCGCTTTGGTACAACCCATCTGATCAAAAAACCTCGTTGTATAATTGGATGACCGCTTCAGTTGATGCTTCTTATGATTTGGAATATTTTTTCCCCGGGCACACAGAAATCGGACACGGTGGAGAATACGGTTCGTGGCCGGTAAACAAAGACGGGATAAAAATTTCGGAATACAAAAACAACACATTTGGCGGGCCAAAATCATACCATGTTTTGGGCGAATATGCCGAAGGTTTTTTGTGTTATTTTCATAACAAAAATTTCGGATTGGGCCATTGGTCGCCTTATGATGAAAAACCGGGACAAAAAATCTGGTTATGGGCTTTGTCGCGTGAAGGCGAAATCTGGGCCGATCTTTTAACCGATCCCGGAAATATTCAATACACCGAGATACAGACAGGATTGTTGTTTAATCAGGCGGGCACAAACAGTACCTTTTCGCCATTCAAACACCTTTTCTTCGATGAAGGATCGGAATACAAATTTACCGAACTCTGGTTTCCTGTGAAAGGAATTGGGGGCATGGTAAAAGCAGGTGAGATTGGATCGTTAAATTTTGAGAGAAATGGAGGTCAGGTAAAAATTGGATTTTGTTCCAATAAATTATTAGACAGCGAATTGCTTGTAACTGCTGATGGCAAAGAAATCTTCAGAGAAAATATCAAACTAAAACCAACCGGGTTTGTAACCGAAACTTTTGAAGTTGGTTCCGCCGAACATGTTGAAGTAAAAATTGGGAATGATTTTTCTTTTAATTCCAAAGAAATTGAAGAAAGAAAACTTTCGAAACCCGGTTTGATAAATAAGGATTATGATTGGGAATCAGTTGACGGAATTTTAACAGATGGAACTGAACTTGAAAAACAAAGACTATACAGCGAAGCACGCGAAAAATATGAGCAGGTGTTATTAAAAGATGCCTTTAATACTGAAGCTTTGACACGCATGGCCGGATTGTGTTATCGAAGTATGGATTATAAAACAGCAAATGATTTTGCACTGAAGGCACTGGCAAATGACACTTATCATCCTGAAGCAAATTATATTTTCGGTCTTGTTAGCAAAAAACTCAACAAAAAATTCGATGCGCTTGACGCTTTCAGTATGGCTGCCAGGTCGGTTGCCTACAAGTCGGTTGCCTATGCGCAAATTGCTGCAATTTATTTTACCGAAGGTGAAATGCAGAAATGCCTGAAGTACGCCGATCAGTCTCTCGATTATAACCGATATAATATCAACGCATTAAAACTAAAAGCTTTGGTTTTTGAAAGTACCGGACAAACTCAGGATCGAGGCGCAGTTTTGAATGAAATTATGGCAATTGATCCCCTGAATTCTTTTGCTCGGTTTGAAAAGAATGTTGATTTTGCCAAAGTACTGAATTACGAAATGCCCGACCAGATTTGCCTTGAACTCGCAATCTGGTACTTCAATCTGGGGTTAAATGATAAGGCAGTCAAGGTTTTAAACTCAACAAATCCAACGCCGCTTATTAATTATTGGCTGGCTTACATTTTAAAAGATACCCAAATTCTTGAAAAGGCGACTTCTGCGTCTGTTGCTTTTAATTTTCCGTTTCGTGATGAAACTGTGAAAGTGCTGGAATGGGCGGAAACTCAAAATAAAAACTGGAAAAACAATTATTATCTGGGTTTAATTTACTGGTCGAAAGGGCGGGTTGAAACAACTGAAAAATATTTTAAAAGTTGCGAAATGCAACCCGAATTTTATGCTTTTTATCTCACCCGTTTTGAATTATTGAATGGAAAATCAGGTTACAACGGCGAAACTGATTTATTAAAAGCCTGGCAACTCGCACCCAATGAATGGCGCACGGTAATGGCTTTGTCAGCTTTTTACGAAGATAATCAGCAATATGATAAAGCGCTTGAATGGGCACAAAAGGGAAAAAAGCAATTTCCTGACGATTACATTCTCGCATATCAAACTGCAAAATGTTTGTTGATTTCGGGTGAATACAAAGAGGCGTTGAATATTCTTACAGCAACCAATATTTTACCCAACGAAGGAGCGAGCTACGGCAGAACAACCTACCGGCAGGCTTGTATTCTGGATGCGGTTAATAATCTGCAAAACAAGAAAAATAAAAAGGCACTTTCGCTTATAAATATGTCGAGGGAATGGCCTGAAAATCTAGGAGTCGGTAAACCTTACGATACCGATGAACGCATTGAAGATTATTTGGAAAGCGTTTATTGGTCAAAAAATAAAAACGAAACTAAAGCAAAAGTGTTCGAAACTAAAGTAATAGAGTCAACACTAAAATCAACAGGAGCAAGTTCAGTCGATTACCTTGGCGCTATTTTGATGAAAAAGGCCGGCAGGGAGAAAGAAGCGGCAGATTTGTTAAGCAAAAAAATTGAGAATGAACCTAAAAACCTGATTGCGCAGTGGAACCTTGCAAAATTTAACGGGGAAAATGAAAAAGCTGAAAACCTGCTTCACAAAATTGAAGCTGAAAATGGAAGCTCCTTTTACAGCCCTAAAATCAGAGATACAGGTTTCGCGTTGATACTTGCTATTATCGATTTAAAATAATAACTGATTTTCCTTAAGATTTAAAATATGAAGATTACCACATTTTTTACTCTGTTTTTTTGCCTTTTTACTTTGGTTGTAAATGCCCGGGAAAATCAATTCCTGAATCCGGATTTATATGGAACCGGCTGCTGGGATGCCGACTCTCTTGGAAACCACCGGGCCGTTATAAAAGTTGAAACCACCGCTGATATTGTAATGGCACACGTTCAATGGCGCCGACGGGATTTCAATCCCGAACAAAAAACCATAATTATTGTGGATGCAAAAACGGGAAAACAGATAAACAATGTGCTTCCGGTTAACATTAACCGTGAATTTGGCGAAATACTTTTTCAACCGGTTACAACGCCGGGAGAGTATTATGTTTACTATCTGAAACATTTTATGCACGGACGAAGCAATTATCCAAAAGTTACTTACCCGGGTTTTGAATCGAAAGCTGAAAAAAGTTGGCTGGTAAAAGCAGAAGCGGCGGCAAAAAATCCTGACAGTCTGCCAAAATCAACGCTTGTGCAATTTCAATCTATCGACCCGTTTAACTCTTTTTACCCCATGGAAATAATTGCCACAAAAAATGAGGTTGAAGATTTAATCCGGAAAAACCCTGCAGATTACCTGCTGTTTACTGAAAACAGGGAAAACTCAATCAGAATGACTTCGGATTTACCATTAAAATGGATACAGGACGGTATTACAAATAAATTTTCGGGGAAGGCGTTAAAAGGCGAATATTTTACCTTTCAGATTGGTGTTTTTGCAGTGCTGAAAAACATTGAAAATATTGAAGTTCAGTTTTCAGGATTGAATTACCACGACACGGTTGTGGCCGGTGCTGAAATTTTTAGCAGTTTCAACACCGAAGGAATTGACTGGGAAGGAAAACCATTTAAAAAGGTTGTTAACATTGAAAAAGGAAATATTCAACCTCTGTGGATTGGTATTCAAATACCCGAAAATATTAAGGCCGGAGAATATAAAAGTGTGATACGGATAAAACCGGCAAACACTAAAGAATCGGAAGTGGAACTTCATCTTGTTGTGCCCGAAGAAACTATTTTGGCACATGGTGATAACGATCCCGGACGATTGTCGCGTTTGCGCTGGTTAAATTCGACTATTGCCGAAGATGATGGAATTGTTGCGCCCTATTCGGCTTTGGAATTGAATGGAAACACTGTCAAGTTTTTGGGTCGCGAAGTAACTTTTGCAAATAACGGATTTCCCGAAAGCATAAAAAGTTATTACAATGAAAGTGTTACACGAATTCAGGAATCCGGCAAGGAAATTCTGGCTGCCCCGGTAAATCTGATTGTTGAAACAAACAATAAAAAATCCGTCTGGAAAAATCCGTCTTTTAAAGTAAAAAAACGAAAAGAGGGCGCAATTGCATGGGATATGAGTAACGAAATGCCCGGTTTTAAAATGGAGGGAACCGCACAAATTGAATTTGATGGTAACATTGATTATGAGTTGGTTCTCACTGCCACAGAAGATATTTCAGTTAAGGATATACGTTTGGAGATTCCGATACAAAAATCTGCTGCAAAATATTTCATGGGACTTGGCGAAAAAGGTGGATTCAGGCCAGAGAATGTAACCTGGAAATGGGCTGTTAAAAAAAATCAGGATGGCCCTTGGATTGGCGATATCAATGCTGGCTTGCAAGCCCGCTTTCGCGACAATCATTACTCGCGTCCACTGAACACAAATTTCTATCTGCAAAAACCGTTGTACATGCCCGACTCCTGGTACAATGCCGGGAAAGGTGGAATTACAATTAAACCCAACAATTCAGAATCAGTTTTATTGACTTCTTATTCTGGCAAACGTGAAGTTAAAAAGGGCGAACAACTACATTATTATTTTAATATACTTGTAACCCCTTTCCGACCGGTTGATACCCAAAAACACTGGCACAACAGATTTTACCACAGTTATCAGCCCATTGATACAGTGATTGCCTATGGCGCAAATACAATAAATGTTCATCACGCCAACGACATAAACCCATTTATAAATTATCCGTTTTTTCGCCCAAATATGATGAAATCGTATATCGACAAAGCACATTCGGAAGATTTGAAAGTAAAAATTTATTATACGGTTCGCGAGCTTACCAATAAAGCACCTGAGTTATTCATGTTGCGGAGCCTGGGTAACGAAATTTTTTCGGAAGGCAGTGGCGGCGGCTTTTCATGGCTGCAGGAACACCTGGATTCGAATTATATTGCGGCCTGGTTTGTACCCACATTACAGGATGCCGCAGTTGTAAATACAGGTATTTCGCGCTGGCACAACTTTTATATTGAAGGCTTAAACTGGCTGGTAAAAAATGTTGGAATTGACGGATTGTATATTGATGATCTGGCATTTGACCGAACTTCTATGAAACGTATCCGCAAGGTTTTGGAACGCGGAAATCCGGGCGCGTTAATAGACCTGCACTCTGCAAACCAGTTCAACGTCCGCGATGGATTTGCAAACAGTGCAAACCTTTATCTTGAGCATTTTCCGTATATCGACAGGTTATGGTTTGGCGAATATTTCGATTACAATTCACGTCCCGATTTTTGGTTGATTGAAACTTCAGGACTTCCGTTTGGTTTGATGGGGGAAATGTTGCAGGACGGTGGAAATCCCTGGCGCGGAATGGTTTTTGGAATGACAAGCCGTGCTCCCTGGTCGGGAAATCCGGCGCCAATCTGGAAAGTATGGGACGAATTTGAAATTGAAAAAAGTGACATGGTGGGATACTGGGATTCGTCAAATCCGGTAAAAACAAACAGCAGCGATACTTACGCAACTGCCTATATTCAAAAAGATAAACAGGCATTAATTGCGCTTGCAACCTGGGCTGAAAATGATGATAAGGTAAAACTGGATGTTAACTGGAAATCACTGGGAATAGATCAATCAAAAGCTGAGTTTTACGCTCCGGCAATCGATAATTTTCAGGATAAAAAAACCTGGTCGCCAAATGAAACAATTGTTGTTCCGAAAGGGAAAGGTTTTTTGATAATTGTTCGGGAAAGAAAATAAAACTTTTATCCTTGCAGCATTCAAAAACCTTTCAGTGTTAAAAGTAGCTATCAAAACTCCTGTCAGCTTTTGAAGTTTGATAAGTAATAAATATTATTCCAATGAAAAAAGTATCCATTTCAGTTCTTTTACTTTTGATTCTTTGTGGAAAAAACCTTTTTGCACAGCTACACACAAACCAAAATCTTTTCAGACAGATGGTTGAAGAGTTGCCGACACCAAACAATTACAGGCTGGCATCTGGTCATCCGGGCCCCGATTACTTTCAGCAGCAGGTTGATTACGAAATGGATATTGTTTTGGATGAAAATGCAAAATCAGTTTCGGGAGAAGCTACAATTACTTACTACAATAACTCGCCGGAAACCTTGAAATACTTATGGTTACAACTCGACCAGAACATTCGGGAACAAAATTCCTTTGGCAGTAAGATTGAAACCGGGAAAATGGCAGAAACCATGAAAATGGCAACCATAAAAAAGTTGAACAACGATTTTGATGGTGGTTTTAAAATTGAATGGATAAAAGATGCAAATGGTAATGTTTTGCAAACGGTTAAAAACCACACAATCATGAAGGTAATTTTACCGGAGAGTTTAAAACCTGGTGAGATAACTAAAATGACAATGAAATGGCATTATAAACTCAATAATATTAAAGAATTGTGGGGTCGATCAGGTTTTAATCAGGAAGAAAACGGGAGTGGTGAAGTATTCGGAATTGCGCAGTTTTATCCACGGTTGTGTGTTTTTAACGATTTAGGTTGGCAAACAAAGCAATTCACTGGTGCCGAGTTTGCCCTTGAATTTGGAAACTTCAATGTAAAAATTACTGTGCCGGCCGACCATGTTGTTGCTTCAACCGGTGAGTTAGTAAATGAAACGGAAGTCTTAACTTCAACCCAGCAAAACAGGTTGCAACTGGCCAGGAATTCAGATAAACCGGTTTTAATTATTACTGAAAAAGAGGCTGCTGAAAATGAAAAAAGTCGCTCGAAAGAAAACAAAACCTGGCATTTCGTGGCTGAAAATGTTAGGGATTTTGCCTTCGCCAGTTCCCGCAAGTTTATTTGGGATGCCATGTCGGTAAAATTCCCGGGAAACAATGTTTTGGCAATGTCATTTTACCCCAAAGAGGCAAATCCGTTATGGGAACAATATTCAACAAAATCCATCGCACACACTTTAAAAATATATTCTGAACACACTTTCGATTTCCCGTATCCGACGGCAAATTCAGTCAATTTTCAAGGTTTATCGGGGATGGAATATCCGATGATTTGTTTTAATGACGGGCAACCAAATGCCGACAAATCATACAGCGCCAACCAAAAAAGAGGTGTAATCGGGGTTGTGCACCACGAGGTTGGACACAACTATTTTCCGATGATTGTAAATGTTGATGAACGCGAATGGGGCTGGATGGATGAAGGTTTCAATATTTTTTTACAGGGAATTGCTGAACGTGACTGGGATCCGGATTGGCAATGGTCGGGCAGACCGGAGGAGATGATTGGTTATATGGATGACGACAAAAGCACCCTCGTCCCGATAATGACAAATGCCGATGCGCTTTTACAGTCGGCAATGACTAGTTACCGAAAACCAGCAGTTGGTCTGACAATTCTACGCGAAACCATTTTGGGTCGCGAACTTTTCGACCAGGCTTTTAAAGAATACGCCCAAACCTGGAAGTTCAAGCACCCGCAACCTGCCGACTTTTTTCGCATTATGAATGATGCATCGGGAACTGACCTCGATTGGTTTTGGCGTGGTTGGTTTTTTACCACCGAACATGTGGATATTTCCATCGAAAATGTAACTGTTTACGAACCCGTTTTTACCGTTGAACAAGCCCAGAAAATTGCACGGCAGCAAAAGCAGAGTTCGGCTGAACACATTGCAAAAAAAAGAGATCTCGAAATTATTACCCCTGCAATTGAATTTGATAATTCGTTAAAAGACAAATACAACAATCCGCAACCTTTGCTTAGTGACAATGAAATAAAGCAAATTGAAGATGTCAGGACAAAACTCACTGCCGAAGATCTGGCTTTACTTGAGAATGGTCAAAAATATTACGAAATTACTTTTAAAGCTTTGGGCGGAATGGTTATGCCGATTATTATTCAGTTTGAATTTGAAGACGGGGCAAAAGAAGTCCAGCGTATTCCTGCAGAAATTTGGTTACTTAATCAGAAAGAAGTAAGCAAAATATTCAAATTTAAGAAGGAAGTAAAAAACATTACTTTGGATCCGTTTTTGGAAACGGCTGACATTAACACAAAAAATAATTATTGGCATGAAGTTACTGACCATATATATTTTAAAGTGCAAAGGTAAATGGTGTATTGAATTTCGGATTTGAGCAAAAATTGACTTATTAATATGAGCAGTGAAGGATATATAAAATTTAACTGTATTCGGAACGAAGAAGATATTTGTATTCCTGAAAAGTTTTTTCAGTCATTGTCAAAATGGAGGCAAATTATGCATGAAACCGGGTTAATTGGAGTTTATCCAAACGGAATCGGATATGGAAATTTATCAATCAGGGCCAATTCAAATAGCTTTTATATTTCAGGAACCTCAACCGGGAAATTAAAGATGCTGGAAGAAAAACATTACGCGCTTGTAAATTCATGGTCAATTACTGACAATTCATTAAAATGCTCGGGAATGATAAATGCCTCAGCCGAATCTTTAAGTCATGCTGCAGTTTATGAAATACTTCCGCAAACCGGCGCAGTTATTCATGTTCACCATAAAGGAATGTGGGATAAATACATCAATTCAAAACCTGCAACTTCAATGAGAGTTTCATACGGCTCACCGGAAATGGCTTTGGAAATACAAAAGGTTATTCTGGAAATGAAACCGCACAGAGAAAATTTTCTTGTTATGGGCGGTCATGAAGAGGGATTAATTGCCTGGGGAAATACACTTGATGAGGCAGGTGAAATAATTTTGAAACATTTTAATTCGTTTCTTGAAGGATGATGAAAAAGATTGAAAGGGAACAACAAACTTCTTTACGGTATCTGTTTTTTACTTTCCTCAAAATTGGAGCAATTTCATGGGGCGGATTTATGGCGCTTGTTTCGGTGGTGCAAAAACAATTGGTTGAAAAAGATAAAAAAGTTTCCGACGAAGTTATTCTCGACAGCATTTCGTTAGCCTCGGTTTTACCCGGACCGCTCGCATTTATGGTTGTATCGTATTTAGGCTACTTTTTACGTGGTTTAAAAGGTGCACTTGTAAGTATGATTGCCATACTTTTACCTTCCTTTTTTCTTATTATGGTTCTTACTTATGTTTATTTTGTTTATGGTCAATTGCCGGCATTTACAAATTTTTTCAAGGGAGTTTTACCTGCTGTAGCTGCAATTATTATTAGTGTTGCGGTTAATATGACCCAAAAAAATATAAAAGATTACCCTCAAATTGTTATCCTTATTTTTTCAGGATTGGGCCTCATTTTTTTTCATTCGTTTTATACCACCGCAATAATTATGGCGGGTGGTGGAATTTCAGGTTATTTGTTTTACCGAAGATCAATTAAAGCCGGGCCCGAAACAAAAAAATCAAAACCGGATTTCACTGCAAAAGGAATAGTTACGAGTACAATTGTAATTGGAACTATCATTTTGTTCGTGTGGTTTTTGCCAAACATTTTTGGGGGTGAATATGAAAAAAAGGCCTCCTTGATAAAAGATATCTCATTTACTTTTTCGGGAATGAGTTTAACTCTGTTTGGCGGCGGTTATGTGATAATTCCTGCTATTCAGGAAATTGTGGTAAACGGTTTAAACTGGCTTACCACAAAAGAATTTGCCGATGCCATTGCGATGGGACAAATTACACCGGGACCCATTTTTATTTCGGCCACTTTTATCGGTTACAAAGTTGCCGGATTAGCCGGAGCTGTTGCTGCTACCCTGTCCATATTTTTTCCACCTGCTTTTTTGATGATTTTTTGTTCACATTTTTTAGATCGTATTAAGAATTCAAAAACAATATCTGCCATTTTCAAAGGTTTGCGGCCAGCAGTTATCGGCATGATTTTCTCGGCTGCCTTTACAATTGGAAAAGGAATCGAAATTCACTGGATTTCAATTTTTATTTTTGTCGCAGTTTTGGTTTCAGCAATAAAATTTAAGGTGAATGTTGTGTACTTAATACCGGTTTCGGGTATTGTTGGAATGCTGCTTTTTTATTTCTTCCCGGCTTAATTATGCAGTTTTCATTTTACGAATTTACTTAAACACGAGGTGTCTGTGAGGGAGATTTTAATTCTTTCTTGTTGTAATATATTCAGTTAATTCTATCAATGATTTTCGCGCCTCGCAATCGTCAAATTCCATTAATCTTGCAATAGCTTTTTCCTTGAATTCGTTCATTTTTTGTTCAGCATATTCAAGTCCACCCTTTTCGGTAACCATCTGAATCAGTTCATTAACAACCTCAGCATTTTTATTTTTCCGTTTAATTAAACCGAGGATTCGTTTTCGTTCCGATGATTTTGAATTGTTCAGGACATATAAAAGCGGGAGTGTGATTTTCTTTTCTTTAATATCGTTTCCGGTAGGTTTTCCGAGAATTCCCTTGGCCTGATAATCAAAAATATCGTCTTTGATTTGAAAAGCGATTCCAACATCCTGCCCGATTTTGTACATTTTTTCAACTATTTCTTCATTCTCAGTTGCCGATGCAGCGCCAATTGCCATGCTTGTTGCAATAAGTGATGCGGTTTTTTTTCTGATAATTTCGAAGTAGGTCTCATCATTTATATCAAGTTTCCGGCTCTTTTTAATTTGAAGTATTTCGCCTTCGCTCATATCCTGCACAGCTCGCGAAATAAGGTGCAGGAAGTTATATTTTTTGTTTTCGAGCTGAAGAATTAAACCCTTTGCAAGAATATAATCGCCAACCAAGACAGCAAGTTTGTTGCGCCAAAGCGCTTTAACTGAGAATGTTCCGCGTCGTTCATACGATTCGTCAACCACGTCGTCATGCACCAAAGTAGCGGTGTGCAATAATTCAACCGAGCAGGCAGCCAGCTTTGAGAATTCGTTGGTTTCGCCATGCAGTTTCGCCGAAAGAAATACAAAAATGGGCCTGAGTTGCTTCCCCTTGGTTCGGTATAGAAAATTTAAAATGGTTGCCAGAAGAGGTACATCACTTTGCAACGATTTTTTAAAATAGGGTTCAAATTCCTTGATTTCCTGCTCAATTGGTGCTTTAATTTTTTCTATCGTTGTCATTTAGCTGAAATACCATGTTTTATAATTTAAAAACGAACATAGAATATTTTTTGATGAAAAGCGCCATAAAATCAATAAAAAAAGCTTAAAACTCATCGCTTATTCAAATTAATTTCAAATTAAAAATGGCTTATGCATTAATCTTAAATATTTATATATTTGCATTTATTAAAAATTTAAAAAATGTTAAAAATCAAGGAGTTAGATATTGAAAGGCTTGAAATTGCGGCAAACATGCTCAGAGCAATGGCTCATCCAATGCGAATAGCAATTCTTAAGCACCTTGAAGGCGGCAAAAAATTAACTGTTACCGAAATACACGAATTACTTGGTATCGAGCAGTCAACAACCTCTCATCATTTAGGAATTTTAAAAGACAAGGGAGTGCTTTGCGCCAGGCGCGATGGAAAGAATACATTCTATTTTTTGAAATACGAAATTCTTAGTCAGATTGTTGATAGTTTGCACAGTTGTACTTGTGAATAACCTTTCAGATTATCCAACTTCCTCACCTTTATCAATTTAAATTTAACCATTCTTTGAGCCCGGACTGCCTGTTGTTCGATATAGTTAAAACTTTCAAAGCAAAACCCAACTCTTTTTCGCTATTTTTACCGGAAATCATGAATTTGGAATCAGGTTTAATTATTGAGCAGATTCATTTTGCTGAGACTTTATGAAAAAAGGCGGATATATACTTTTGCTTCTTGTAATAATTGTTGCCTTTTGGCAATTGGTTTTTTTGCAAAACGGTATAAAATGGGATTTTGTGGACGCATTTCTACCTTCCCGTTATTTCTTCTCCGAATCAGTTTTAAACAATCAATTTCCGCTTTGGAATCCCTATTTGCTTTACGGTACACCAATTTATGCTGATTTGGTATCGGTTTTTAATCCTGAGTTTTGGATTATTGGAAATATGTTTGGCTACTCTAATATTTCACTGCAATTCGTGTTTCTTGCTTATATTTTTGTTGCCGGTGTATCATTTTTTTATTTTTTGAAACAGTTTAATTCTGATTATAAAATATCGGTTGGATTGTCGGTAGCCTACATGTTATCGGGATTTGTTATTGGTAATGCGCAACATGTGGCGTTTGTCTGCGGTTACGCGTTAATCCCTTTTTTGATGACAAATTATTACATATTCATCAGGGAATTGAACCGGCGAAATTTTGTTAAATTATCAATTGCGCTGTTCGTAATGATTTATTGCAGTTATCCTGCAATTACAGTTATTTCAGCCTACTTTATGTTAATTGTTTTTATCGGGTATTTGGTTATAAACAGGGTGGATAAAAACTATTTGAAAAAGTTATTTTTATATCATTCGGTTTTAATGGTTATCGTTATCGCTTTTAGCGCAACATTAATTTTAGCATATTTTCAATTATTACCTTTTTTGAGCCGTTTTAACGGGCTTCCAATCGAGCTGGCACAAAAACACCCGTTTTCTATAAAATCAATTCTGTCTTTTTTTACCCCGCTGGCGGTTGGTAACGATCCCCAATATTTTCAAACCGATCAATCATTTTCAAATGGATACTTCGGGATAATCAGTTTTGTATTTTTATTATTCGTTTTGACAAAAAAAGCTGTTAACAAAGAATCTTATTTAATACTTTTTTTTGGCATTTTTTCTTTGCTTGCATCTTTTGGCAATCAATTTTTTTTGAGAGAATTCCTCTATAATTATGCCCCGTTCATGGACAGGTTCCAATATCCGGGAATATTCAGGGCTTTTACCATTTTTTGCTTTTTGGCATTTACGGGAGAGAATATTAAAGAAAGCGACTTTAATCTTTCTGACAGAAAACGGTTATTACTGATTTCGGGTTCAATAATAGTTTTGATAGCTGTTTTGGTTGCCTGGGCAATTGGCAATATTGATCAATTTGCTTATTTCAAAAACACTGTAAGTTTTACTGACGAACTGTTTGCCGCCACCCGTTTCGATAATATTATTTTACAGGGAGTTATTCAAATTGCATTTTTACTGATTTTTGTTTTACTAACCTTAAAAATAAAAAATGCCAAAAATTATGCTTCCGCAATGCTTGTTTTGTTTATTGCTGATGGAATAACTGCAACGCAATTAAGCGCACACTACACAGTTCTCAGTAAAGCCAGCCCTGTTAAATTTTACGAATTTTTAAAATCATCGCCAAAAGGTTTTCCAATTCCTGAAATGGATGCGATTGATAAAAATACCGACAGAAATGCTGCCAACGATTTTACATGGATGAACAACAATGTTTTTCCAAAGAAATTAACTTTTGATGGATTGGTTTCCTTTAAAATGGATGGATATAAATTGCTTGCAGACAACCATCCTGATTTGCTGGAAGCCATAAAAAAAGAACCGGTTATATATTTTTCTGATAATATTAGGGAAAACTCGTCAGTCAGCAACTTTGAACCGAATACTGTTTTTCTTGAAACTGAAGTTTTTAACAGTCTGAAAGCGTACGATTTACGTTCATCACAAAATGACTCAACAGAAATTAGCAAATTCTCGCCAACCCGAATTGAAATAAAAACCAACACAGAATTTCCGCAACTGCTTATTTGTCAACAAAATTATTATACAGGTTGGAAAGTTTTTATTGATGGAAATGAGAAGGATTTATTAAAAAGCAATTTTACACACATGTCTGTTCTTGTTCCCCCGGGTAAGCACATTGTTAGTTTTGAGTATCACAACAGGGCAATTATTTATACTTTTTGTTTTACGACAATTATTTTTTTGGTGCTGATTGGATTCTCAATAAAGTATTTTGTTGCCTACAATCCAAATAAGAAAAAGCAGGTAATCATTATTCTTGTTTCCCTGGTTTCTGCATTCGTTTTATTAAGTGGGATCAACAGATTTTTGTACAACAAAAATAAACTAGGACTTACCCCGGAAATTACAGAAAAGCTTGGGAACTGGAAAAAAGAATACAAAAACGACATTCGTATCCTGCTGAGCACAAAACAAAAAGAATTAATAAAATCGGTTGAAGTTGATGCTGTTTGTTTTATTAACGAAAAAACAAATGTTTCTGAATTAAGTGATTTTTTGATGGATTCAGAAAGTAAATACTTTGCTTTTGCCTGGCAGGGAGGCATTGTTGGCGATGAATTATTTGAATTGATTCATTCATTTTATCCAACAACTATCGAATTTAGAAAGAAAAATAGTTCGGGAATAATTCTCGCTGAAAAAGGAACAAAAGAACAATCATCCCAGATAATCCGGGATTTCGAACCTGATGGTTCGCCCGGATGGACACAGAATTCAGCTCGGATAAAAGTTGATTCGCTGACCGGAAACCACTCCTATTTTTATACCGAAAATGAAGAATTTGGTACTTCTGTTGAATTTCCGGTTGGAGCTGATTTAATGGAGAAATCTAAAATTACAGTGTTAACCGATTTTGTAATTGAAAACAATTTAACTGAAGTATTGCTTGTATTTACCACCGACCGTGGCGGGAAAATGCAAATTTACCAGGTTTTGGATATAAGTAAATTCGCCAAATTCCCCGATAAATGGAACAGGGCAGTTTATGAAATTCAAATTAAGCCTGAAATACAGGAAGGAGATATTATCAAAATTTATTTCTGGAATAAAAATAAAGCGAATTTTCAGGTCGATAATCTAACAATAAAATTTAGCAACTTAAATAACTAATTTTAAGTACATTAAAAATTGAAAAATATGGAACTTGTTTTTGCAACCAACAACCAACATAAATTAGAAGAAATACAAGCTATTTTAGGTAATCAATTCAAAATTTTAAGTTTGAAAGAAATCGGGTGTAACGAAGAAATACCTGAAGAACGGGATACTTTGGAGGGAAATGCGAGCCAGAAATCATTTTATGTATTTAGCAAATTTGGCTACAACTGTTTTGCCGATGATACAGGGCTCGAAATTGAAGCTCTAAATGGCGAGCCTGGTGTTTACTCGGCACGTTATGCAGGCGAAGAAAAAAGTGCGCAGGCAAATATGGACAAAGTGCTTCTTAAACTTGCCAAAATAAAAAACCGCAATGCACGTTTTAGAACTGTGATTTCGCTTGTGATTGATGGGAATGAAGAACTTTTTGAAGGAATTGTTGATGGCGAGATACTTGAAGATAAAAGGGGAGGTTCGGGTTTTGGTTATGACCCTGTTTTTAGGCCAAATGGATTTAAACAAACTTTTGCAGAAATGAATTTGACCGAAAAAAATAAAATAAGCCACCGAGGACGTGCCGTTGAAAAGCTGATTAATCATTTGAAAAATTTACAATAGCTAAAAACTGATTTCATGTTTAAATATTTATTTCTGATTTGCTCTGTTTTAATGATTCTTGAAAGCAATGCCCAAAAAAAACAGGGTAGCTGGCATGATTATTTATCATATACTTCGGCCGTAAAAATTGCGGTTTCGCCCGATAAAGTTTATTGCGCCACAACCGGAGGATTGTTTTTCTACGATTTGCAGGATAACAGTACCAACAAAGTAGCTGATTATTTGCAACTCTCCGATTTTGGAATTAAAACAATTGCTTATAGCGAAGCCAGTGACGTTTTGGTTATTGCTTACAATAACAGCAATATTGATTTGATCTCGAATGGTCGTGTAATAAACCTTTCGGATATAAAACGAAAACAACTTACAACTGATAAAACCATTAACAATGTTTGTTTTATCGGCGATGAAGCATGGTTGGCCTGTGGTTTCGGTATTGTAATTATTAACCTGAAAAAGCATGAAATAAAAGATACTTATCTGATTGGTGAAAATGGGAGTAACCTGGGTGTTAACGACATTGAAACTGACGGTGAATTTATATATGCTGCAACAAACAAAGGCATTCTGAAAGCTCAAAAAGAGGGTGTTAACTTACTCGATTTTCATAACTGGACTCAAATTCAAAACATACCACATTACACTGATAAATTTAGTATTGTTGAAATGCACGCCGGCAAACTAATTGCAAATTACACCCCAGACCAATGGGACGGCGATCAATTATATATATTGAATGATAATACCTGGGAAACTTATTTGCCACAAATCAGATTTGCCTATGAAATTCAAAGCAGCGGAAAATATATAACAGTAACCAGTCGCGAACAGGTATTTGTTGTGGATGATACACACCAGGTTGTGAAAGAAATTAACCGTTACAGTTTCGGTAACGAAAATATTTTCCCCATAAATACAAGAAGTTCAGTTATTACTGGCAACGGAACAATTTGGATTGCCGATTTTTCAAATGCGCTTTGCAAAAATACAGGCGATCAATTTGAGCAAATACGGCTTAACAGTCCAATGGACAATAACATTTACTCATTGCATCAGTTTGGTTCTCATTTATGGGTTACCCCGGGAGGTACAGGAGGTTATGAGTTTCCAAGGTTCCAGCGTTTGGTGGACGACCAGTGGGCTTATTTTTCAAAAAGTAATCACCCTGAATTGGATGGTTTTCACAATATTCTTTCTGTCACTGAAGATCCGGCCAATTCGAACCATTTTTTTGTAGCAAGTTGGGGTGGTGGCCTGCTGGAGTATAATAACGACCAGCTTGTCAACAGATTTACAAATAAAAACAGCCCCCTGCAAACTGCCTTGCCAAGCCAACCCGATGAACCTTATGTACGTATTGCTGGAATGGACTTCGATTCGAAGGGAAATTTATGGATAACTAATTCGTATGTTGACGAAAATTTGCACATGTTAACCCCTGATGGGAAATGGTCATCGTTTACCCTGCCTGAAATTGCCAACAGATTGAATGTTGGCAAGTTGATTGTTAATCAGTTTGATGATAAATGGATGATTGTTTTGGGAGCAAATGATGCGTATGTTGTAAATGAAGATGGTAGCAGGAAAAAACGGCTGCTGGTAACCTCATATTTTAATAATGGAATTCAGGAAGAATATACCCGAATGAATGATGTTTATTCAATGGTTGAAGACAATGAAGGTGCAATTTGGATGGGAACTTCAATGGGAGTGGCAGTTTACAACAATCCCGGCAGGATTTGGGAAGCAGAGAGTTTTTATGCTACTCAACCCAGTTTGGATTTGAACGATGGAATTTATCATCCGTTGTTAAAGAACGAAACAGTAACTGCAATTGCTGTTGATGGTGCCAACCGAAAATGGTTAGGTACTAAAAATTCAGGAGTTTACCTGGTTTCCGAAACCGGCACTGAGGAACTTTTGCATTTTACAACCAACAATAGTCCGCTTTTTTCTGACAATATTACATCAATAGCAATAAATCAGAAAAACGGCGAGGTTTTTATTGGAACTGAAAAAGGTTTAATTTCATACATGGGCGAGGCAATTGAAGGAAAACAAACTTACGACAGTGTATATGTTTATCCAAATCCGGTGCGTGAAACTTACGATGGGCCGGTTACAATTACCAACCTGATTGAGAATTCAGAAATTAAAATTACAGACATCACAGGAAACCTTGTTTTCAGAACTCAATCTTTGGGTGGACAAGCAGTTTGGGATGGCAGAAACTTAAACGGAAACCGTGTTAAAACCGGTGTTTATCTCGTGTTTTGCAACGACGAACTTGGCGAAGAAACACACGTAACTAAGTTGTTGTTTATACACTAAAAGTTCAAACCGTCAAATACAAATAGATATCAATAAAATTATTTAAATGAAAAAAGGTGCAATTTCGAATTTTCTTAGGAAACTCGGGTTAATTTATTATGCAGATTGGATAGTGTTCTTTGCTCAAAAACGGAAAAATAGAATAATTAATAAAGAGTTTCTTTTGCAAAATCCAGGTGTCATATTGCCGCCGGATTATCTTATTTATGAGTCATTTCAAATTAATTATGCTAAATATTATACGGATAGCAGGGAAACGGCAGTTTGGCTTAACGACCATTTTAAAAAATATATTGAACTAAAAAGTAAGCGAATATTGGACTGGGGTTGTGGTCCGGGAAGGGTAATAAGACATTTGCCCTCGGTAATTAACAATAAGTGCGAATTTTTTGGAACGGATTATAACAAAAGCTCTATTGAATGGTGCATTAAAAACTTGAAAGGAATTAATTTCAACAATAATTCACTAACAGCAAAGTTGGATTATGATGATGGATTTATGGATGTGGTTTATGGAATTTCTGTTTTTACCCACCTCTCAGAACAACTACATTTTGAATGGTACAATGAATTATATCGAATCCTGAAGCCAGGGGGAATTATGTTAGTAACAACTCAGGGCGATAATTTTAAAATTAAGCTAACAGTTTCAGAACTAAGTGAATATAACAATGGACAGCTTATTATTAGAGGTAATGTGAAAGAAGGACATCGTACATACTCAGCCTTTCACCCGAAGGAATTTATGAGAAAACTGTTTGGTAATGTTGAAATACTTGAACATGTTGTAACGAATCCTGAAAACGGAAAAAGTTGGCTGCCTCAGGATGTTTGGATTGTAAGAAAAAATATGATCGAGACCTAATAGCAGAAAATATTATAATGAACTCACAATTTCCATGCTTGTTACTACTGAAGGAATAGTTTTGCACTTTATAAAATACGGCGAAAGCAGTGTTATTGTAACCATTTTTACCCGCGATTTTGGCCGGCAAAGTTACATGGTAAATGCTGCAAGGAGCAAAAAATCACAAAACAAATCGAGTTTGTTGCAACCGCTTTTTATCGTTGATTTGGTTGCGTACCAAAAACCAACAAACGAATTACACCGCATCAAGGAGCTAAAAAGCAATCAGGTTTATCAGAATATTCCGTTTAATATCACAAAATCATCACTTGTAATTTTTATTGCCGAAGTTCTGTATAAATCAATCAACGAGCAGGAAAGTTACCCCGAAATGTATGATTTTATAAAAAATTCGCTGTTGTATTTTGATTTAATGGAAACCGGCTCAGGTAATTTTCATCTCTGGTTTTTGTTCAGGTTAACCCAATATCTGGGATTTTTTCCTGAAACAAACCGGGTTGGTTTCGAAGGATGGTTTGATATGAAAAAAGGCGCAGTTGTACATTTTCAGCCTTCACACCCGTTTTATGCAAATAAAGAAGCCACTGAATATTTGATGAAACTTTCGTCGTTAAAACTTCATGAAATCAGCGAATTTGTTCTTTCACGAGCGATGCGCGATACATTGATAACTGTTTTGGTAGATTATTATCAATTACATTTCGAAGATTTGGGTGAAATAAAATCATTAAATGTTTTACGGGAAGTTTTCAGATAGAATTCTCATTAACAATAGATTGTTACAGACTTAACAGAAAATCGAAATTAGCCTCTGAAAACAATCGCCTCATAAGTAAAAACTTCAGCTTCCTTCCAACCTTCCCAACCAAGTCCGGCTTTATCACGCGAGCAGTGTCCCAGAAATTCATCTACGCTCCAACCAGTTTTCGATGCAACCTGAGGAAGAAATGTACCCGAGTTACTTCCGTTTTTTACATAGATTCCGTGTTTTCCCAACTCAATTTCATTTGCAGAATTAATCTTTTTTAAAGGAGAAAGCACTGAAATCTCGATTTCCATTTTGTCAAGTTCATCTTTTTTTATCGAATCAAATCTTCGGTCGTGAGATGCTGAAACTGCCATTTCCTGAACCAAATCATTCAAAGTCTTTTTCTTTGCAAAACCACCGATACAACCGCGCAATTTACCGTTGACATAAATGCTTACAAATGCTCCCATAATTTCATTCAATATTCCCAATCGGTTTGTTGGTTTTATATTTGCTTCTTTTTCCGTTTTTACATAATCAGTTATCGAAATTCGTGCTTTTTCAAGCAACTCATTTTTCTCTTCGTCAGTAATTAATAATTCTTCAGTACAGTTAAAAATTACTATCGACCAATAACCAACTACCCTGTTTTTGCCACCAAATAATTCAATATCACCAGAGTTTTGGTAATAAATCCTCTCATAATTATATTGCTGATTTGCTGTCATGTAAAGCAGCGAAAGTACCGAGGTCCAGCCACACAGCGAAGTCGCCAGATTTTCGATTTTAAGATTTTTGTTTTCGTTAATTGCTTCGAGGAGTTTTCCTGGATTATTACTACAAATTGCTGTTGCGGTTGTTTCATCAACCATCCGGGCATTTTCGTAATTAGGGTAATGTGCAAAATCGGTACTTATTATCCAAAGGTTTTCAGGCGTGAACCATTCCTGTAAAATGCCCGCTATTTTCTTGCAGGTTTCTGGTTTGCAGGTTCCCAGAATAATTGGTACAAACAAAAAACCTGAACCTAATCTGTGTTGTAAAAATGGCAACTGAACTTCCACACTGTGTTCCTGTTCATGGGCATTTGGGTAATCGTTAAATAAATCAGACAACTGTAAAAGATGATTAGTAAGTTTCATATCAACTTCAACTTCACCTAATGGTGTCATGTAATTTCCGGAGCAATAAAGTGCCGCCCCATCAAACGAATACCTGTGACTTGAAGCGAGCACAAATACCCGTTTGTACTTCATATTTTGCGGAATTTGCTGAAATCCGCTTGCAGCAACCTGTCCGCTAAAAACATATCCGGCATGAGGAACTATGATTGCCTGTGGTACAGTGCTTGCTTTTGTTTGGGTCTTGGCGTTTTCAAAAAACGCGTTTAGTTGATTTAAAAGTTCTGATTTGTTCTCAGGATAGAATTTGCCGGCAAATTGAGGCTCCCTTGTAGAATTTGATATTTCCCGGTTTTTCATAACTTGTATTACTCAGAATTTCCTGTTAAAGTTCAGTTTGACGCAAATAAATTATGCTAAAGTACTAATGTTTACGTTATTATGGGAGTTTGGTTTTCCTGTTGTTCAATTTTGCAATTAAGTGGTTTCTGCTATAATTACATATGAATACTATTGAGAGTTTCAAACAGCAAGTTGTGTAAAACTTAGTATTGATAATTGGTTTTGTATTAACCGTTTTACCTAATTTAGCCGCATTAAACTGTTATAAAAAAGTAAGTATGAAAAGAATAATGTTTTTTGTTATCGTGGCTGTTATTGGTTTATCGGCATGTAAAACGTCAAAAAAACAACCGGAAGTAAAATATACACCACCTTCAGCTCAGCCAAAGGTTTTTACGGTTCCTGAAACAACTGAAGCAGCTAAACCTGCAACAGTAGCCGAAGATAAATCGGTTTCGCTGCGCAAGGAATCAGTTACTTTTACTGATGCTGCAGACAAATCGAGCAACGAAGCCAATACATATTTTGTGATACTTGGTTCGTTTGGTCAACTTGACAATGCAAAAAATTTCCGCGAAACTTTATTGAATGAAGGCTTTGCACCAATTATCCTTCACAGCGAAACCGGGTACTACCGTGTTTGTGTCAATTCGTACAAGGGCGAAACCGAAGCACGTTCAAGGGTAAAGGAAATCAGGCAGGCATTTCCAAAATATGCCGATCTGTGGTTGCTTATTAAGCAATAAAATGAAAATATATTATTGAAAAGCGCCGCTAATTGCGGCGTTTTTTGTTTTTGTACTTTAATGTTTGTTAAAATCCGTCTCTTTCAATAGCAAGTTTCCCAAACTGAACAATTCAGTATTACATTTGTAATCATGTAAGTTAAAAACATACCAATTTCATATAAGAATTTAAAATGACAACAAAAAAGCAGCAGTTACTGGATCAGCGATATTTGAAGATGGCCGATATCTGGGCACAGAATTCATATTGTAACAGGCGAAAGGTTGGTGCACTTTTAGTTAAAGACAAAATGATAATCTCGGATGGTTACAACGGGACACCTTCAGGTTTTGAAAACGAATGCGAAGACGAAAACAACAAAACCAAATCATACGTTCTTCATGCCGAAGCAAATGCCATTACAAAAGTTGCAAAATCGGGTAACAGCAGTTTAGGTGCAACACTTTACGTTACTTCTTCTCCGTGTTTGGAATGTTCAAAACTGATTATACAAGCCGGTATTTCGCGGGTGGTTTTTACTGAAAACTACCGGCTCGAAGATGGGATAAACCTTTTAAAAAGAGCGAAAATAGATGTGGAACAAGTTGAACCCGGCAATATTTAATAAACATTAAAATGAATAAAAAAATAACAATCCTGATTCCCCTTTTAATTGCAGTTTCGGTTGCTTCCGGAATTTTAATAGGGAATCTTTTAAACCGAAATAGCCAAACTGACTTTGTGGGCCTGAAAATTGGCGGGCAAAACAAAATTTCAGAAGTACTTTCCTACATCGACCAGGGGTATGTTGATAGTGTAAACACTTCGGATATAATTGAAAAAACAATACCCGAAATTTTAAAGAATCTCGATCCGCACACATCATATATTCCACCTGCCGATATGAAGGAAGTGCAGGAAGAAATGACAGGAAAATTCTCGGGGATTGGAGTGCAGTTTTCAATAATGGAAGATACTGTTCGGGTAGTTGAAGTAATTTCAGGTGGACCCTCAAGCAAAGTTGGAATTTTACCGGGTGACAGAATTGTTAAGGTTAACGATTCGATTATTGCAGGTGTTAATGTTGTAAATACCACCGTTTTAAACCTGTTGCGAGGTGACAAAGACACAAAAGTGCTGGTGGGAATTATTAGAAATGGAACTGAAAAAGAACTTGATTTTGAAATTACCCGTGGAGATATTCCTATAAACAGTGTTGATGTATCATATATGATTGATGCGGAAACCGGTTTTATCAAGATCAGCCGTTTTGCCAATAAAACTTATAAAGAGTTTATGGATGGAATGGAGATAATTAAAGATGCAGGCGCCAAAAAAGTAATTATCGATTTAAGGCAAAATCCCGGAGGTTCACTTGTGGCTGTATTACAGATGGTTGATGAATTTTTGGGAAAAGGTGAACCAATTCTTTACACTGAAGGAGTAAACCAGGCACGCAAAACATACAACGCTTCAGGTAGCGAAACCTGGAAAGACTTTAAATTGTATGTGATGATTGATGAATTTTCTGCTTCAGCAAGCGAGATATTTGCAGGTGCGATGCAGGATAACGACCGCGGAATAATAATCGGGAGACGATCTTTTGGAAAAGGGCTGGTGCAGGAGCAGATTCCGTTAAGTGACGGATCGGCACTGCGACTTACGGTTGCGCGTTTTTACACACCAAGCGGACGTTGTATTCAAAGTTCTTATGAAGAAGGTAATGAAAAATATTACGACAACATTTACGCTCGCTTTCACAGTATGGAGCAGTTGGTGGCTGATAGTGTTCACTTTGCTGATTCATTGAAATACACAACCAAAAGTGGCAGGGTGGTTTATGGCGGCGGCGGAATAATGCCTGACTTTTTTGTGCCGATCGACACAACCGGAAATTCGGATTATTACAATTCAATCTACCGAAAAGGTTTAATTTACACTTTTGCTTATGCCTATGCTGATGAACACAGAAAAGAGCTGACAGCATTAACGAAAGCCGACGAGTTCGACAATTATCTCGACCGGAAAAAAGTGCTTGAAGAGTTTATAAAATATGCTGAAGGTAAAGGGATTCAACGTGATAATGCAGGTCTAAAAACCTCATCCTTAATCATTCAAACACAATTGAAAGCATACATTGCACGTAATATAATCGGGGAAGAAGGTTTTTACCCAATTATTAAGAAGATTGATAATATGTTATTAAGAGCAATTGAAATTTCGAAACAAGACTTACTTGTAGAAAATTTAAAAGGAACAAATACAATTACAGACCATACACAGCCAAATTAAAAATGGCATACTACTTTTAATTATTTTGAAATTTCAAGCATTCGCTGAATCGGAACTTGTGCTTTTTCGATTACATCTTTTGGAAGAATAATTTCGGGCAACTCGTGTTTCAGACAAATATATAGTTTTTGAAGGCTGTTAAGTTTCATATACGAACAGTCGTTGCATCCGCAAGTTGAATCAACTGAAGGTGCTGGAATAAAAATTTTATCCGGGCATGCTCTTACCATCTGGTGCAAAATTCCACTTTCGGTTGCAACAATAAATTTTTTAGAACTGCTTTTCTGAACATAATTCAAAAGGGCCGTGGTTGAACCAATATATTTTGCCAGGAGTAAAACCGGTTTTTCACATTCGGGATGGGCAATAAATTCAGCGTCAGGATGTTCGTCAATTAATTCAATGATTTTTTCCACCGAATATTTTTCGTGGACCATACATGCGCCGTCCCACAAAACCATTTCGCGACCTGTAATACTGTTAATGTAGTTTCCCAGGTTTTTATCGGGTGCAAAAATCAATTTTTGGTTTTTCGGAAAGCTTTCAACAATTTGTTTTGCATTTGCCGAAGTGCACACAATATCCGACATGGTTTTTAATGCTGCCGTGGCATTAATGTAAGTAACCACTTTATGATCAGGATATTGTGCTTTAAATTCAGCAAATTTATCTGCCGGGGCAGAGTCGGCGAGCGAACAACCTGCTTTTAAATCGGGAAGGATGACTTTTTTAGAAGGATTGATAATTTTGGCGGTTTCGGCCATAAAATGCACGCCCACAAAAACAATCATTTCAGCGTCGGTTTGTGCAGCTGCCTGCGCCAAACCTAAACTGTCGCCTACATAATCGGCAATATCCTGTAATTCGCCTTCAACATAAAAATGGCTTAGGATTACAGCATTTTTTTCTTTTTTAAGACGATTTATCTCTTCAACGAGTTTTATTTTCGGATCGATTGCTTCCTCAATATAACCCCGCTCCTCCAACATTCTTTCAACGACTAACTGTTCCATTTCTATTTTCCTACTGAATTAATTCGACCGCAAAATTAATAATTCATATAGAAAAACCTTGTTTTGTATTTTTTTTGCCCGATACCTTTCATTTTCAATAAATCCGGCTGGTTAATGTTTTATAAATTTAGTGTAAGCAAAGTTACTTTTTGACGTTTCTGCTTTCATAAAATATATTCCGGGCGAAAATGCTGATACATTTATTTCGTTGTCACGGTTGGCTTTTTTATATAATAATTCTCCGTTGGCAGAATAAATTTCAATTGAAACGATGTTGCTTAATCCTGAAATATAAATGGTTGATATTGTTGGATTTGGATAAACGGAAAGCATTGCTTCGGGTTGTTTTAAGTCTTCTGTTTTTGTTGTAATATTTAGGTCGCTTATATCTCTTGCCAAAATCTGGTAAGTTCCGTTGTATTCACTTACCACACCAACCAAATTTGATGCCTTTGTTGGAAAGCTTTTGTTGATAAGGCGTGAACTTGTATTGATATAAATGACAACGCTCCCGGTATTATCGGTTGCAGTATAGCTTGCATTTTTTTCCTGAATCACACTTCCGGCATTAGCAAACATCACATTGTTGATTTGTACCAGCATGCCTTCATAATCTTCATTTACCTGCGATGCACTGATTACAACAGGCTCCATTGGTAAGTTATTTTTGAAATTATAGGAATAGCTAGGACTACTGATTTCCGTGAGCCCGTTGTATTCGTAAGGTGTTCCGCGAACAACAAGGCTGTCGCCCACTTTTCCTGTAAATAAAGTGCCATAAACATTTATCCCTGAACGCAACCCACCTCCTGTTTGCAGGTAAAAAGAGTTATCAAAATTGGCAGTTACGCGGCCTGCAATAGTAACTTCCTGGTTCAGCAGCGGGCTTGAATTGCCCGTTCCCTGAACTTCGCTTATCGGAGTCAGTGCCGTTGTATTCACAATTTCAGGCAAAAGATAATTGGCACGAAAAGTTGATTTTTCGCCCAGGGAATTGGTGGCAAGCACCTTGAAATAAATAATTTCTCCCGGGTTGTAACCAGCGAAGGAAGGTCTTGCCTGATATTCTTCTCCCGAAAGTGTCATTTGGGCCTGATTTGTTTCTGTATCCCAGGTATTGCCCCAAAACAACGAAACATCGCTCAGTTCGCCGGCATTGGAAATGGTAATTGAAACCAGTGATTCTTCATCCTGTGTTGGAAATTCCGGGCTCATCGAAAAGTTGGCAAATACGGCTCCGGTTGGAGTTGCTCCTTCATAAATAAGGTCGGCAAATTCCGGATGATCGACAAACGGATTTCGATTTTGCTGCATGCGGAAAATACGATCGTTCCTTTGTCTTTCCATGGCCGATGGCGGATATTCCTTGTTCCACTTAAGCAGGGTCGTCAGGTTTCCGAATTTGGCCGCGGGGTAATTATTTACTTTCCGGGCCAACTCAAGATCCATTTCTCCATCCGTCCCTTCGTAACGCGTATCCATGTAAAAAAGGATACGTGCCACCTGGCCTTTTGTTAACGGGCCGGGTTCGTATGCCGAATCGTTATACCAGGAATAAATTGCGTATGGATCGAGGGTTCCGTTAGGCTGAACAATATCAAAATCGAGGTTGCTTCTGCTCATATTGGCATCTGTATCCGCCGGACGAAGATTCAGCGCGTCGCTGTCCATTGGCCGGACTCCGGAGAAACCGCCGTGCGATTTGGCCCAAACGTGCTCTCGATTAATGGTTCCGGGGGTACTGCCGTAAAGCGAAGCATTGCGTGAGAGTTGGGTATAAAACAGAATAACATTATTTGGATTATCCGGATCAGCATCTGAATAGTTGATCAGGTATTTTGCTTCGGAGTACGAAAAATCCACATGGTCTTTGATAATGTTATGCAAGGCCGTTTTTAATTCTTCTCCCGAGAGATTTTCTGTTCCATTATAATACCCGACTGGCTGGGCCAGAAGAATTCCGTTTAGGCAGGTCAAAAACGTGATGACAACTAATTTTTTCCAACTTTTTGAATGGTGCATTTTATTTATTTTGAAATATTACCAGGACAAATAACCGGGATTTATTTAATTTGGTTTTGTAAATTGCTGTTACAAGATAAAAAACAAAGGCTGTCCAAAAATAACATTGGACAGCCTCTTTTTATTTACTCCATTAAATTAATTATGGAAGAATATTTCATTTTATTGTGCACTAACGTGGCTGAAATAAATACCATTCATGAGTTCATTTTCTCCGTTATAAGAACCCTTTGTTGCAATTACTGTTAGTGTATCACCAACTTTAATGCCTTTGGCGGCTAACAAGCCTTTTCTATCATTACCGGTTGCACCATAACCAGGATAACAGCCATATACCAAAATCTGGCTATCACCGTCTTTAAAATAAAGATTACCGTAATCCGCATTAGTAATTGATGTAATTTCGCCGGTTACCATAAAGAATGTATTGGCATCGTCGGGCTTAGCAAGCACCTCGGCAATGGTAGCTGTAGTTACAGAAATAGATTTTTCCAAAACGGCACCAACAACTTCATGAGTACCATTATACACATCATATTTGCCAACGATTGTGATAATGTCGCCTACTTTTACTCCTAAATTTTGAAAACCAGACATATTATAAACGTAAACTTCACCAGAGAAATCTTTCAGGTAAAATCTTCCTTTTGCCGCATCGGCGATACTTGTAATTACACCCTTCAAACGATATTGCGTGGTTTTGTTAGCGGCAGCAATAAAATCTGCGATACTAGCTTCAACAATCGCTCCTTTTTGGCTAAGAGTTGTTTGTGAAGTATAATCTTTAGTTCCATCAGTAGTGCTGAATATAAGAGTAGTTCCACGCTCTCCGCCAGTATTTGCAGCAGCATTGAATTTTACAACAGTATTAGTTCCTGCTGATTCAACAGATGAAATAGATAACCAGGACTTGGCATCATCAGGAATTTCAACAGAAACTCCTTGTCCTTTACAGGTAAGGTATGCAGTGACTTCACCACCCTCAAGAGGAAGCGTTGCATTTTGTACCGAATCAACTTTCACCAATGATTTATTGATTTTGAGAACAGTTACATTTACCAATTCTACCGTGGTTCCGTAGGTAGTTTTTGGTCCCTGAACAGTTACTTCGTCTCCTACTTCAAGTCCTAAACTTAAAAAGTTTTTCTCTGCACCTTTTGCGTCAAGGGTACCATAGATATAAATAGAACCTGTTTCATCCTCCAGGTACCAGTTGCCGTACTGCGTGTTTGCTATTGCCGTGCAAACGCCGGTTACCTGGTAGGTTTTACTGTCTGGTCCGGCAATTACCTCGGCACATGTGGCAGATGCAACTGTTGCTAAACCCTGGATGATATTTATTCTCTGGGTTGCGCCTCCACATTGGATTAAAACTTCTGCAGTGCGGCCATCAAGTGTTGATGAAGCTGAAAAAGTTAGTTCAGATCCACCGGCACCACCTGAGGTTGAAGAGATAGTCAACCATTTAAGCGAATCTTTCTTGGTAAACACTTTATCTACTGTCCAGCTATCTTTGGCCGTTAAAGTAATGGAAGTAGAACCACCACCTACAGGGAGAGACACGTAAGACGACGATACTTGAATTTCATCAAGCAATGTCACTGTTTCTTCATCGTTACAACTTGTCATCAAGGCAAGTATTGCAACGAAAAATGGAAATATGTTTTTTAA
>DAOPKR010000012.1:47634-55991 GCA_035391305.1 Draconibacterium sp. | reverse complement strand
TTTTAAAGGAAACTTATGTTGACTAAAAATAAAAAACAGTTGCTGATAAGGGGTTTAAATATGGCCCGGTTTGTACGGATTCGACAAGTCGAATCTCGTTCCAAACTCAGTTTCGGTCGGACTCTTAGACTCGCGTCTGACCTCTACCGTTATATTAACCATTATAATTAATGAATGAAGAAATGAGTGAATGAGTGATTGAAGAAGAAAGGAATGAGCCTTCGTTTACCGCCGGAAGGATAAATAGCAAAAACTGAAATTATACATGATTTCGGTTTTTGTGTTATAAAACCTTTTGTGTAATAAGAAAACAAATGCCCTGTAACTCAAATTTCTGAATGCCTGTACTTTTAAATAAAATATTTTTTACATTTGGAAAATTGATTCATTCTTAAACCAAACTGTATGAACAAAATATCCCGGATCAGAAACACACATCTCACAGAGAATAAGTTAAAACAAATAAATAAAACTTGCGCGTATTAAAGAAATACCCGCAATATGCGGGCATATAGATGTTATGCTTAATGCTGAAAAAAATGAATACATTACTATTTTTTTTATTTTTAATTTCATCTTTCTCCTCTGTTGGACAAGATTCAATTGAAAAGAATTCTGAGAATATCAAGTCTTTGCAAAAGTTACAAAGTTTGGATTATCCAAAACGCCAAACAACTGAAGCAAGCATTGACACGGCTAATATAGAATTTAATAGGTTTGACTCTTTGACAATTCCCACTAAAGATAATAGTCTGACCAAAGTTGTAATGGTTAAAGAAAAAAGTAAGTTTGATTTCCTCAATTATCTTCTACCAATTTTCACATTATTTCTTGGTATTTTGACAAATCAATGGTTGGACAAAATTTCCAACAGGAAAAGAATAAAAAAATCGGGAGAAAGATGGGTTGCAGAATTAATGAGTTTGGAAGAACCATTAATAAAGCAAATTGAGTCTTTAGAAAACTTTATAGCTAACCACAAAGAAGAAGACTTCAAAATTCCAACGATAAATGCTTACTCTTCATTAAACGGAGAGATTTTTAAATCTCTTGATAAAAATGAGTTGATAAAATACGTTGAGATGAATAATAGAAAATCAGATTTCAAAGACATCGTAAAAATTTCAAATAAAACTCATGGATATATAAGCATTTTAGTTTTTCTACATGGTTCGCTAAAGGAAAAATTTCAAAAATACTTAGACCAGAACTCAAAATTTACAGAAGCATTAAGTGAAAACCTACAATCCTTTGGGGTAGCTTTCGTAAAATTTGGAATTGAAATTGAAAAAGAAACTGATTCCGCACCAGCTAAAGACGGAAGGTATAAACCAATTGCAGACTTATATACTGCACAAATAATTCCTCATATAGAAGATGGGAAGTTTAACCCATCTGTATTAAAAAAGGAATTCTTTATCCCTGTCCTTAATCTATTAAATTCGATGAGATTGGACCCCAAAACCGAACCTCTATTTATTAACTCTAGCAGAGCAATGAATAATATTAAGGCAATTGAAATGGAAAAACAATATATTAATGAAATTGCCACAACAATGATTATTCGCTATAAAGAATTGTCAACAAAATTAAATGACCTAATAGAAAATATAAAAAAGCACTAAGCATACAAATTGCAAATTGCATTGCGGGGTTCGTGCGGTGTCGTTCGCTGGATTCTCGCAACATCGTTCCGACCTGCCGGACAGGAACGAGCTCCGAAATCCGCAACGACAACTTGCAAGTGACCGTTAGCGATAATTTTAAACTGCTCAAAATCAAATTAAAAACCAAACTTAAATGATCGAAATAAAGAAAAAAAGAAATTTATTGTTAGCATCATATTATCCAGATATTGGAAATCCGGATTGGCCAGATGAGATAATTAAGGCTAACGAAACATTCAAATTAAAGGGAGTATATTCTGTTAATCAAAAAAAACTTCATAAGAAAATTGGAGAGAATGGTGATTACGATAAGGAATATCAATTTATTATTGGAAAACTAATTGGAGAATACTACAAAATAAAGAAATCCGTATTTAATCTTAAAAATGATTTCTATTTACACAAGGATATTAAACTTTCTGATAAGCATTTTTATGCTTCAGACAAAATCTCAATACTAAAACAAATTGACACAAAAGTTAATGGACCAGTATACATTGGTGGGGATAAAGAAGATATTTTGCCGTATGAAGAGTTTGAAAGATTAATCAAATTATTTCCTAACGCATATGAAATCAAAATTTACAGAGATGCAAGAGTAACTTCAATAATTAGTGAATATTTTGATAATCTAAAAGACTATGAAGAGGTTTACAAAATCTACATAAATAAAAAAAATATACTTCGAGAAAGTACCTTAATAAAGACATTTAAGGACTCCGAAATTAAGAAATATGAAACGATTCATCAAAAACTTGAATCTATGCTTAAAAATGAAATCTCATATTCGGAGAAAACATGGCAAAATGAAATAATTCAAATAATTCAACTACTATTCCCTAAATATATTTCAGTTTTTAAAGAAGTTGTATTCAGAGACTTTTACAACAATAAATCAAGAAGGCTCGATTTTGGATTGGTTGATTTCATGGGAAACTTAGACATTGCCGAAATTAAAATTCCCTTTAACAAGAGTATTATCTCAAAAAATAAATACAGAGAAAACCATATTCCAAATCGAGATTTGTCTGGGACAATTATGCAAATCGAGAAATATATTTTCTATTTAAATAAGACAGGTATTAAAGGAGAACAAGAGTTGACAAAAAAGTATAAAAAAGAACTACCTGAAGGGCTTGAAATTAAAATAATAAATCCCAAAGGCATAATCATTATGGGTCGAGACATGTACCTTGATAATTCTCAAAAGAATGATTTTGAAATTATTAAGAGAAAATATTTGAATGTAATTGATATATTTACTTACGATGATTTATTAAGGAGATTAGAGTTAATAATTAAACAGTTGAAAATTATATAAAAAACTATAGCTAATAAATAGGAATACGAGCGGTCGGCACGACTCCAACCTTCCCCTCATCTCACTACCCGCAAACTAACAGGTTAGTCGATTGACCTACTTAAATACAATATTATTTTATTCCCCAGCCAAAGCCGCAATTAAACCCGCCTGAACAAACAGACAGCCAACACCCACCACTAACGCAGCACTAAACCACGTCTCTTCCTTTACAAAAACAAAAACTACAAACCCAACCCCGGCTTTATAAAGCATTTGTACAAAACAAATTATGGGTTTATTAAAATAATTTTTACATTTGAAAACATAATCATTATTAATCCAAACTGCATGAAAAAAACTTCCTTGCCCAATAACCCACTTCTCAGAAAAATCGAGTTAAAACAAATAATAAATAGTTGCGTGTATTAAAGAAATACCCGCAATATACAGGTATACAGATATTAGCTGTTATTTTGAAATAAAAAACCAATAAATGAAGAAAATTTCCGATCAAGAATTTGGAGACTTTTTGACAAATAAATCTTTGTATTATAAGATTAAAGCTGTAGATAAACTAACTGTCGATGACAGTTCTGCATATATATATCATTTTGACTTTAAAGATAAGCCGTTCAAGTTTTTATGTCCTCAAGAGAAAGAAATACAAACATTTAGAACCGAATTTGTAGATGGGTTTCACATGAGATTGTCTGGTATTATACGAACTAATCCAGATGAATTGCCATATACATTCGATGAAAAAACGAGAAAATTAGACTTTAAAGTTCATTTACAAGGAATCTGTCAATCATGTAAACAAAAAATTGACTTTTTAATTCACGCAACTTCTGATAAAAAATGGGAAGAAAGAAAAGAAGGAATTAATATATATCTTCAAAAAATTGGACAGTACCCGCCTTTTGAAATTGGGTTAAACAAATCTTTAAAAAAGTATCTAAGTGCAGAAGACCAGGAAAACTACAAAAAAGCTCTGACTTGTTTATCTATTAGTTACGGAATAGGCTCGTACTCTTATCTAAGACGAGTAATTGAGAACGAGATTAAAAGGATTATAAAAGATATATCAGAATTAGAATTTGATGGAGCAATACATGTTCGAGAAGCTTACCAAGATTTCCAATCTGATTTTCAAATGTCAAAATTAATTGATGTAATCAATAAGTATCTTCCTTCTTCATTAAAAGAACTTGGAGACAACCCGATTCGACTTTTATATGAACAACTTTCAGGTGGAATTCATGAATTCGCAGATGAAGAATGTGTTGAAAAATCCTATAGTATTGACATTCTAATGAATTACTTAATCACAAAATTAAATGAGGAAAAGTACCAATTGAATAGCGTAAAAGACGCAATGAAAAATTTAAGAAAAAACAACAGCTAACACAGTACCTATTGCAGGGCAGGGGTCGGTGGTACGCCAACTGCGGATTCTCGTTTCGCAGTTCAGTCCTGCCGGACATGAATGCGCTTCGAAATCCGCAGCGACAACTTATAAGTGACCATTGCACCAAATAATAAAATTAAACATCAATGAAACAAAAACTGGTAATTGTATTTATTCTAATTTCAACATTTGCCCTGGGACAAAATCATTTTGTTGGGTTTCAGGCAGGACTGAATTTAACCGGTGTTACACCAAATGAAGACCTTGAAAATTCAGGCATGAGGACTGGATTTATTGGTGGAATTGCTTATGAATTTAAGTTCTCCGGGAAATACCAAATCGAAATTGATGCATTGTATTCACAACAGGGATTCACCGATAAAATGATTATGGTAGAAGAAGGACAGGTTCGTGTTGGAGAAGAAAATTATAAAGTAAAATATGACTATCTGAGCTTCCCGGTAAAAATTGGATTTGAAATGGGTGACAAAACAAAAATTATCCCTAAAATAGGTATAATACCAGCTTTGTCAGTTTCAGCGAAGCTCTCTTATCCTAAATTTGATGATAACGGAGAGATAATTGGGAGGGGATCAGAAAACCACAAAGATTATGTATCAAATCTTGATTTTGGGGGATTAATTGAAGTTGGTATTGAAAATGAATTATCCAACAATCTTATTTTTTGTTCTGCAATAAACTATAAACACAGTTTAACATCGTACTATAACTCAGATTATTTTGACCGGTATGACGACCAGGCAAGAAAACATTATGGATTCTCACTTACGGTTGGGTTAAAATACAGATTATGAAAATAAATAATAGGCAATAACCCCCTCACTCCCCCACAAATGCAACCCCTGTCAGCAAAACAAAAACATAAAAATAAATGTTACAATAGTGCGGCTGTGACGGGAATAAAAATGAATTTAATTTTTTCCAATATTGGCGCAAAATGGCTGTGTGTAATTTAAACAGTTGAGTGAGGAAGCTTGTTTTCAGTCTGTTCACCGTCAGCATTCGTTTTGGAATGGCGCATAACTGAAAACTAAAATTGTATCATTTAAACATATAAAACAATATCAAAAATGAAAAAATTACAATTCAGGAAGGAAATAAACGCATCGTCTCAAAAAGTTTATGAAACAATGCTGGGTTTAAAAAATAAAAAGACCTATGAACATTGGACAGCAGCATTTAACCCTACTTCTACCTACGAAGGAAACTGGGAAAAAGGAAGCAAAATACTTTTTACAGGTGTCGATGAAAACGGGAAAAAGGGTGGAATGGTTTCTGAAATCGAAGAACACAAACCAGCCAGCTTTGTATCGATAAGGCATTATGGTTTTTTGGATGGCGATACTGAAATTACAACAGGTGAAATAGTCGAAAAATGGGCAGGCAGTCACGAAAATTATTCATTTCAGGAAAACAACGGCATAACAACAGTAACAGTTGAATTGGATACGATTGAAGAATACCGGGACTATTTTGAAAATTCATATCCGCTGGCATTAAATAAACTGAAAGAGATTTCAGAACAGTAATGCCCCGCTCCTGCCCCATTGCAGCGCGTGGCTGGCAGAAATACAATACCTGATTTGTTTAACCCTGCCTCACCGTCATTTGCCTTTCGGGTGCCGTGCTGTCAATGGCCTGCAGCAGCCATTGGTGAAAATACTTTTTTCAATTTTTCTTACCCCTCAGAAACATGTTATATAACATTTGTTTGTTTTAAACTTTTTTGCTAAATTTATTCCGAATTTTCAACCCCCGGCAATAACCTGCTGACACTGAGGATTCTTGCCGACTGAAAATTTCAACAATTAAGTTTTTATTATCAACCTTAAATCTGAATTTATGGCAAACACTTCAAATACAGGACACCCTGTGAATTTGGCAAATTTCAACCTTTTAAATGAAATTTACCTGGGTTATGGTGAGGATTACAATCCGGGAAACAACTTAATAAAACCTGCTGCCATGCAGGAGCTGGCTGCTGTTGCCGCTGAAGCGCAGCGTTTGTACACAGCCACATTTCCGGCATTAAAAACGGCCATAGTTGAACGCAAAATTGTTTTTAAACCGCTAAGCAGGCTGGTTTCAAAAACTATGTTCTTTCTGAAAGGTTCAGGAGCACCAAAAGAAATTTACGACAAGGCAAACACTGTTGCACGCCTCATAAAAGGAATACGCGCATCAAAGAAAATAAAACCCGAACCTGTTGCCGAAGGTGAAGAACCCGCACCCGTTCCGAAACAGATTTCGGCTTCGCACATGAGCTTCGACAGCCGTATTTCAAACTTTGGCATTTTTATACAAATGCTGGCCGGAATACCGCAGTACAACCCCAATGAAAATGAATTGAAAATTGAATCGCTGTGGGCGGTGCACGATGGGCTAAAAGCAAAAAACAGTGCCTTTATTGCTGCCGAAGTTCCAAATACAAACGCCCGTATTGCCCGTAACAAGGTGTTTTATACCGAACTTACAGGCTTGTGCGACGTGGGGCAGGCATCAAAAGATTATGTTAAAGCCCTGTATGGCATAAACAGCCCCCGGTTTAAACAAATCAGCAAAATACGGTTCACAAGGCCAAGATAAACCTTCATTTAATACGTCCGCTTTCCTGCACTTCCTGCACCTTGTAGTGCAGTGAAAGCCGGATGTCATTAATTTTGCTCCCGTTATCTGCACACACTGTAATGTTTTGTTAAAATCAACTACGCACATTGTATAACTGCCTAAGCTCATTATCAAATTACCTAAGCACATTGTAAATCAACTTAAGCAAATAGTGAAACTGCCTAAGCTCATTGTGATTCTACCTAAGCAAATTGTAATACTACCTAAGCACATTGTGAAACTTGCGAAGCACATTATCAAACTGCCAAAGCATATTGTGAAACTTGTGAAGCATATTGTTAAACTGCCGAAACACATTATCAAACTGCCAAAGCATATTGCAAAACTGTACAGATAATTGTAAATATTGGTTCAGGAAATATAATAAGCAGGCAATTTTATTCAGATTGTTTCGAAACTACTGAAAATAAATTACCAACGCATTTATATTTGCCAGGAAGATTTTGCAGGTTGATTAAAAAAATAAAACAATGTTTAACAAATATGGTTAGTAGTGTTCAGTTTATGAATTTTATATTTGCAAATGCCTAAAATGCTTGTTTGAATTATAACAAAAGAAAATATCACATGAAAACAAAAATCACAATTATCATCCTTTTTTTCTTCATTTATGTGCAGGCCGGCGCGCAAACTTTTAAAGCAGGTGTGGCAGTCCGGAAAATTACCCCGGAGGAACTGATTCCCATATCGGGCGGAATGGGAACTCCGGTAACTCCCACAGGAAAAAAAGGCGATTTGTTTGCCCGTGCCCTTGTTTTGGAGAAAGGAAATACACGCGTGGCAATTGTCAGCATCGACAACCTGGGCTGGCCTTCCTACCTTGGCGATCGTTCAAGAAAACTTATAAAAGGTATAGCTCCCGAAAACATACTGATTGGCGTTACGCACACACACAGCGCCCCTGATGCATATGCATTTCCGGATGAACAGGGAAACACTGCTGCCGATCTTAAATACCTTGACTGGTGTGTAAAACAGGTTGCCGATGCCGTAAATGATGCGCTTTCGAAACTTGAACCTGTATCGCTAAAAACAGCAGTTGGCGAAGCAAAAGGAAAAATAGCCTACAACTATTACGCACCCGAGTTGTATGATCGCAGAATGGGCGTAATTCAGGCCATAGCAACCACAGGAAAAAATGCAGGAAAGCCGGTGGCAACACTGATAAATTACGCCACTCATCCGGAAATACTCGGCACAAGCCGCAAACTGATCAGCCCCGATTTGTGTGGCCCCTTATACGACAGGATTGAGGAAAAAGGCGGCGGAGTGGCGCTGTTTATGAACAGTGCACAGGGGGGAATGGTTACTGCCGACACGCGCCTTGAAA
>DAOPKR010000012.1:14920-47534 GCA_035391305.1 Draconibacterium sp. | reverse complement strand
CTGTTTATGAACAGTGCACAGGGGGGAATGGTTACTGCCGACACGCGCCTTGAAAACGGTAAGGAAGCCAACGACTGGAATGAATGCATCAGAATAGGAAACCTCATGGCCGACGAAGCTTTACGCATAATCGAAACTGCGCAAACACAGGAAAACCCTGAACTTTACTGCGCCTCGAAAACAATTGAATTCCCCATCGAATCGGAAATCATGCAGTTTGTTCTGAAGAATTCGCCCCTTGTTTCAAGTGAAGAGAGAAATGGTGATTTCACAAAAATAAAAACACGCATAAACCTTTTGAATATTGGAAAAGCCCAGGTGATTACAATTCCGGGTGAAGCGCTGCCAAACATTGGTTTCTATGTAAAACGCCACATGAAAACCGGCCAGCCTTTTCTTTTCGGACTAACAAACGACGCTTTTGGCTACATGCTCAGCAAGGAAGATTTTAACAGTTTTGAGCGCTACAATTATGTTTCGCGCACTTCGCTTGGCGAAATGACAGGCGAGATTTACGAAACTGAAGCATTGAAATTTATTGCTGAAAGTCCGGCAGCAGCAAAATAATTTTCGGTTTTGAATAGTTCGGACAACTGATTACATTTACAAAAAAACAAAGTACAATGAAAGAACTTTTTATAAAACAAATTACCCCCGGCAAACCGGTTAAGCTGAAAGAAGCCGCACATTTACTGGAGACACAGACAGTTACAAACCAGATTGATACAATTAACTGGCCGGCATACAGCTATAAACCAAAATTAAGTTTCAGGATCGGGCACACCGGCAATGAAATATGGCTGAAATATTATGTTACCGAGAAAAACATTTTAGCCAGGGAAACCCGCATCAACGGGGAAGTTTATAAGGATAGCACTGTTGAGTTTTTTATATCGGTTGACGCGAAAAACTATTATAATTTCGAGTTCAGCTGTATCGGAATAACTCATCTTGCACACGGGCCTGGTCGCGGCAACCGCAATTTTGTCGATCCTGAAATCGTAAAAAAAATAGAAATAGAATCATCACTTGGGAATAAACCTTTTGAAGAAAAGTCGGGCAACTTTGAATGGGAAATGATGATCAGGATACCTTTGGCATGTTTTGCCTTCGATAAAATAAAAACGCTGAACGGATTAAAAGCAACAGCCAACTTTTATAAATGTGGCGATGAAACTTCGGAACCACACTTTGTAACCTGGAACCCAATTGGAACTGAAAACCCGGATTATCACTGTCCGCAGTATTTTGGGAAGGTGCAGTTTGAATAAGAAAAGCCTTTTATTAAATTTTTACTGAAACGTTATTTTTATTCATTGCTATTCCTGGTATAACCTGTTGTTAAGAATATATTTAAGTATTTCTTCGTACAATCCCAGCTGAATATCGATGATTTGACCGTGCGTGGCGCCATCTTCAACAGTACCGTGCGGGCTTTCGAAAGTAAACGACATTGTGCCCGTTGCATAATGCAGTGCGCTGACAAGATTAAATGATTCCTGTGCAGGTGGAACCGTATCTTTTTCTGAAATACCCGGAGACCAGCCCTCCTCCATGTGAGGCAATTTCAGATTTATATAGCGTTTGTTAAGTTGCGCCGCTAGATCAGCAATTCTTTTTTGCATAAAAACCGGCGCCAGGCTGTTTTGAATAATAAAGGGATTACACTCGCACGAATGCAGCGAAACTGTAATATCGGGGGCTTCGTCAAGCGCAATTTTCATAATGGCTTTTGTTTCATCTGCCATAGGAGCAAAAAATTCATCGTGCATAATGTTTACTCCGTTATCGTTAAAATAGGCACCCAGAATTTTAACGTCGCCTTTCATCGGATGCACTGATTTTGCATCGGGCCAACCCCAAAACGTTCCGTCTTTTTTAGTTCCCTGGCCATATTTAGTCATGGTTTTGGTGGGTAACCCTACAAAACTGTCATAAGGGCATCTCTTTCGTCCGTCGGGATTTGCGGAAGGAATAATAATTACCCTGCACCGGCTGAAATATGTGCTTAACAACGGCCATTCCCTGCCCCGGTAATCCCTGCCTGTTTCAGCAATGTGAATAAGGTTGACCAAACCTGCAACGCCTTCCACTTCCTGTCCGTGAACCGGCCCGATAAAATAAACGACAGGCTTTGTACCTGCACCCTTTTTTGCATAATACGCGGTGTTTTTAGCCGCAACTGCCGAATTATAATTAGCCTGTTTATGAAAGTCTTCCCTCTCGCCGTAAAAAACCCCGAATACGGGCAAACCACCCGGAGAAGTTGCCAGCTTTTCAACCTTACCTTTTTTTATTGCAGCTAATTCTGCATCAATATCCGACAGTTTTGATTTATAAAAATCAGGAATTGAAACTTTAGCCGGATCACCGGGCTCCAAAGGCAACTGTGCGTTTGCATTTACTGAAAACACAGTGAGAAATGCTACAACAACTGATTTAAGCTTTACTTTTTTCATGTTTATGATTTTAAAACAATTAACCTCAATCTGAAATGTTTAAAACTGAACTTCAACCTTTCCGGCAGCTTTTGTTAAACCAACTGTTTTTGTTTTACCGTCAACAGTAATTGCATATTTTCCAAAAAATGCAGGCGTTGAATATTCTCCTTTGGCATCTGTTTTTCCATTTGATTTTGTCCACCATTCATTATAAACAAGGTTTTTATAGGCAGTTGCCGCAGGTGTTGGCGACCAGTCACGTTTATATAAAGATGAAACCGGAATCCAGTTGGCGCCTTCCCAAAAACCCCACATAATAATTCCTTCCACTGCGGGATGGGCAAAGCAAATCCTGTAATAATCAACAAGTTCTTTTGCTTTTAATTCCTCTTCTTCCTGTGTCATTGCCAATTTTCTATCGGTGTAATATTTCGACCGCTGTCCGGGAATATTAAACTCGGTAATGCGGATAGGCAAACCAAACTGCGCCAAAGAATCGAGGGCATTTTTTAATGCAGCCCGATCAAATGTTTCAGCATGCAGATGCCCCTGAACACCAATTCCTGCAACGGGAACTCCCTGTTTCAGCAACAAACGGATATGTTGCATATATTCAGGTAACATCTTTCCTGTCAGAATATCATAATCATTAACATAGAGTTTAATTTCAGGGTCACCAGTCCGGCACCACTCTGCCATACTTTTCGTTATACCGGGTCCAAGCCTGTCTTCATAATAGTTTCCGTGAATCATTTCATTGTTCAAATCATATTCAGCAAACCTGCCCCTGTAACGTGCAGTTAAAGTCTCTGCGCGGTTTTTCAGGGTCAGTTGCAATTCGTTATCAGGCAATTCTTTTACCCAGGGCTGCACAAACTTTGTTATGCCCCAAAAAATATTGTGCCCCCTGATTGGAATATCATTCTCTTCAGTCCAGTTTAATATTGAATCAATTACAGTAAAATCCGGTTCGCCTTTTTTACGTTCCATTGTCCCCCACTTCACCGCATTCTCTGTTACTGCAGAATTAAAATTCTCCAAAAATTTTTCTTTGAAAATCTGCCTGTTGCCTTCAGACATCGATCCATCGAAAAGACTATTTGGAATGGCACATCCAAACCAGAACGCATGTTTTAACTGTTCTACTTTTACTGTGGACCCTGATTTTGCTTTAACAGTGATCTCTCCTTTTCTGATTTTTGCGATAGATTGATTTAACGCCGGGTTTTGAGCCGAAATTCCGGCCATTAATCCGAACTGAATCAAAAAAATAAACGCGGCTTTTGAAATACTTTTTTTCATTTTCCGAATGGTTTTTAGTTGGTTAAATTTAAATACGAAAAATACTAACAATTCACGAGAGTTCATTAAAAATGAAACAGTTTCAATTTTAATACGAAAAAATTATTTGACAAATGAAAAAAAACACAAACTGTTTTAATCAAAATCGTTTTTCAATTGTTTAAGCATATATTGAAATAATTAAACACTATTTATGGCTAATTTTGAAAAGAATAAAGAGTAACTTTAATAATACATTTCCTTTCGACAAAAAATATATACAAATGAGAAATTTAAACCGCAATTATTTATCAGTCTGCTTACTGCTTTTTGTGGCATTTATAACTTCAGGTAACACAACTATAAAAGACAACAACATGGAAATTAAAATTGGAAGTACAATCCCCGACATTGTCCTGAGAAATCAGGACGGCAAATTATTTGATTTAAAAAAGGAAACTGCAGGCAAAAATGTGGTTTTATACTTTTACCCAAAAGACGACACACCGGGTTGCACTGCACAAGCCTGCTCTTTTCGCGATCAGTTTGAAGATTTTACTGATGCTGATGCTGTCGTAATTGGTATCAGCGGCCAGTCGGTTGAAAGCCATAAAGCTTTTGCTGAAAAACACAGGTTGACCTTCACTTTGCTTAGCGATGAAGAAAATAAAATCAGAAAACAATTTGGTGTCCCAACCAATTTCTTTGGATTAATGCCCGGCAGGGTGACTTATGTTATTGACAAAAACAACAAAGTGGTTTATATTTTCAATTCGCAGACAAATATTTCAGGACATATTCAGGAATCATTAAAAATATTGAAAGACCTGAATTAAAGACAAGCAAATATTCATGAATATTTACGACAACACCGCAATTAAAATTTCGAAAGTTGTGACAACAAGTTACAGCACGTCATTTTCAATGGCTACCGGAATGCTCGGCAAAAAGCACCGCGATGCAATTTATGCCATTTACGGATTTGTTCGTTTTGCTGATGAGATTGTAGATTCTTTTCATGAATTCAATAAAAAAGAACTTCTCGATAAATTTGAGTCTGATTTGAAAGATGCCCTTGAACATGGAATTAGTATGAACCCGATTCTGCATTCATTTCAAAAAACTGTACGGGAATATGGAATTCAGTATGAATATATTGATGCGTTTCTGGCGAGTATGAAATGCGACCTGAATAAAAAGCTTTACGAAAATAAACTTGAAACAGACACTTACATTTACGGATCAGCTGACGTGGTTGGGTTAATGTGCCTGTGTGTTTTTACCGACGGGGATGAGAATCAATTTAATAGACTGAAAAAACCTGCAATGAAACTCGGCTCAGCATTTCAGAAGGTAAATTTCTTGCGCGACCTGAAGAATGACACAGAAGAGTTGGGACGGATTTATTTCCCGGGCCTGATTAACGGGGATTTGAATGAAGAGAGCAAACTAAAAATTATTCAGGAAATTGAATCAGATTTCAACGACGCATTCAAGGGAATAAAACAGCTGCCTAAAAACACAAGAATTGCAGTGCTTTCAGCGTATTATTACTATCTTGAACTGCTGTTACAATTAAAAAATGTACCCGCAGGGAAAATAATGGCTTCAAGATTGCGAATCTCTAATTTCAGAAAGATAAGTTTACTATTAAAAGCTAATGTTTTATGTAAATTGAACATGCTATGAAACAAAACAAACAGGATTATGTGATTTTAGTTGATGCAAACGACAATGAAATTGGAGCAATGCAAAAAATGGAAGCACACCGGAAAGCACTGCTCCACAGGGCAATTTCTGTTTTCATATGCAATTTGAACGGTGAGTGGCTTTTGCAAAAGAGGGCTTCGGGAAAATACCATTCAAAAGGATTGTGGACAAACACAAGTTGCAGCCATCCTTTTCCCGGAGAATCAAATTCCGATGCCGCAAACCGGCGTTTGATGGAAGAGATGGGGCTAAAAACAGATCTTGCTGAAATATTTAGTTTTACCTACAAAGAACCGCTGGATAATGAACTTACAGAACATGAATTCGACCACGTTTTTTTTGGGATTACAGATGACAAACCGATAATTAACCCCGATGAAGTTGAAGACTGGAAATATATCTCCTACAACGAACTTAAAGCTGATATTATTAAAAACCCGGGAAATTACACGGTTTGGTTTCTTAAAATTTTTAATCGTGTTCACGAATATGCGCTTTTGAAAAAATAAAACTTTCTTATGTCGCTTTACTTTGCGCTTCTCCTGTTTTCGGTTGCTGTTCCTTTTTTGTTGAGTTTCGACAAACGGCTCAGGTTTTACAAAAAATGGAAATATGTTTTACCGTCTATTTTTATTGTCGCCGCCGTTTATATTGCCTTTGACATATACTTCACAAAATTGGGCGTTTGGGGTTTTAATCCGCGTTATTTATCGGGCATTTTCCTGTTTCATTTACCAATTGAAGAGTGGCTGTTCTTTATAATTATCGCCTATGCGAGTTTGTTTTTGCACTTTTCAATAATTGAATATTTTCCGGGTGCAAAAGTTGGCAAAAAATGGTCGAAAAGAATTACAATCCTGCTGTTTGTACTTTCAATATTCATGGTTTTTGTTTTTCACGACAAAATGTACACAGTTTATATTTCGCTTACAACGGCAGTTGCTTTGGCGCTTGCATACATTGACAAATCACAGACAATCGCTACATTTTATATTACATTCCTTGTAATTTTAATTCCGTTCTTAGTTGTAAACGGAATCTTAACCGGAAGTTTTATTGAAAGTGAAGTAGTTTGGTACAGCAACGATGAAAATCTTGGAATTCGATTTTTTACCATTCCGATAGAAGATTTTGCATACGGTTTTAGTTTGATATTATATAATTTGTTACTGATAAACAGCATGAAAACACAATTATTCAACAAATAAAAAATGAGTGCTTTTGCCGACATAAAAAATTTCCTTGATTTGAACTTCAGCAAAACGGCCGTATTTTTTGTGATTTTTTACCTGGTTGGCATAGCAGGAATAGTAATCCCGTTTTCTTTTCCCCTGTTCGTAAAACTCATTCCTTATGCATTGATTTTGAGTTCAGTGGCGCTTGTTTTCTATCATAAATCCTTCAACACAAAAACAATAACAGTTTTTATTTCAATTTATTTAACTGGATTTTTTGTTGAAGTAACGGGAGTTAATACGGGATTAATTTTCGGGCAATATAATTATGGAGAAAGTCTTGGCTTAAAAGTGTTTAACACGCCTTTAATAATCGGGTTAAATTGGCTTTTACTTGTTTATTTAACTGCTTCGGTACTTGAGAGTTCCAACACCGCAGTTCCTGTGAAAATTGTCATATCAGCATTATTAATGCTTGGTTACGATTTGATTATCGAACAAATTGCACCACTTTTAAACATGTGGAATTGGCAAAGCAATCTGATTCCAGTGAAAAATTATCTTTCCTGGTTTCTTCTTGCGCTTGTTTTTCATGCTGCAATTCAGGTATTCAGAATAAAAACCAAAAATAAACTTGCCCCTGTAATTCTTGTTTGCCAGGTTTCATTTTTCTTGATATTGCTCATTTATTTTAAACTATCAAATTGATTATAAAGGCAAAACATAACATTCTTATTGATTCATTTTTCAGGTTTTATGTAATCAGGAAAATGAAAAAATCGTTTCATTCTTTTAAAACTGAAACTGAAGTTGAAGACAGGAATCTGCCCATTTTGCTGATATGCAACCACGTAAGCTGGTGGGATGGAATTTGGACACTACATATCAACCAACAGTTTTTTCATCGAAAATATCATTTTATGATGCTTGAAGAACAGCTTCAGAAAAACTGGTTTTTCAAATATACAGGCGGATTTTCGATTCATAAAAATTCAAAATCGATAATTGGATCGTTGAACTACACTGCTGAATTATTAACCAATAAACAAAACATGGTACTCATTTTTCCGCAAGGCGAAATTGGAAGTATGCACGACACAAATTTTATTTTCGAAAAAGGAATCAGCAAGATTTTACAACGGACAAAAAATGAAATCCAGGTTATTTTTGTTGCCAATTTAATTGATTATCATTCAAATGTAAAACCCTGTTTACATGCATATTTACGCAATTATGCAGGCGGTTTTGAAACGTTTGAAATTCAAAATGCCTATAACAATTTCTACAATGACTGCATTACCAACCAAATAAAAATGAAAGGTTAAAATGAGTTATATTGCGTGGTTTGTACTGATTTTTACCCTTTTGCAATTTTCGGTTGCATTTGTAAATCTTCTGTTTTTACAACGTTTCCCAAAATCAAAAAAATATTCAAATCAGTTGGTTTCAGTTTTGATTCCGGCCAGAAACGAAGAAAAAAACATTGGAAATTTATTAAGCTGCCTGCAAAAACAGGATTACATGAACATAGAAATCATTGTTTTCAACGACCAGTCAACCGATAAAACCACCAACATTGTAAAGGGCTTTGCCGAAAGCGACAAACGGATTAAACTTATCAATTCAGAGGGTTTGCCTGATAAGTGGCTGGGTAAAAACCATGCCTGCTTTTCGCTTGCCAAACATGCCACCGGAAAATATCTTCTGTTTCTTGATGCCGACGTAAAAATCGGGAACAATATCATTCAGCAAACAACTCATTTTACCGAAAAGTATAAACTGGGATTGCTTTCTGTTTTTCCAAAGCAAATAATGAAAACATTGGGCGAAGAAATAACAGTTCCAAATATGAATTACATTCTTCTCTCTTTACTTCCGCTAATTTTGGTGCGAAAAATAAACTTTTCTTCAATTGCTGCTGCAAACGGACAATTTATGCTTTTTCAATCCGAAATTTACCACAAATTTCAACCACACGAAAAAATGAAAACAAGTAAAGTTGAAGACATAAAAATAGCCCGGTATCTCAAAAAAAACAAAATTAAAGTTGCTTGTCTGACCGGAAATTCATCGATAACCTGCCACATGTACAACGGCTTTTCTGAAGCAATTTATGGCTTTTCAAAAAATGTGGCCCAGTTTTTTGGAGGTTCATTTATTTTGGCCATTTTGTTTTGGTTAGTTACAAGTTTAGGGTTTATTGCTGTATTATTTTCATTTTCAATTTCCCTGTTTCTACTCTATTTGTCAGCAGTTATTTTAACCCGTGTCTTTATTTCAGTCACAAGCAACCAATCGGTTTTTCGGAATTTGTTGTTGGCGGTTCCGCAGCAAATTACAATGGGTATTTTCATTCTTCAGTCCATTATCAACACCTTCAAAAGACAATATACATGGAAAGAAAGAAATATATATTCATAGTCGTAGTGCTTGTTTTTACTGCTTTTTCGCAGGTTTGGGCTTCTTCTTATAAAAACAAAATTTACGATGCTTACATTAGTAACAACATGCCAAAGTGGAAAACAATAATCGATGAAATGGAAAGCTTAAAAACAACAGATACAGCTTTTTTGCTGGAACTGGTTAATTTTCAATACGGTTATATAGGTTATTGCATTGGTTTGGAGAATATGGAAGAAGCGGAAAAGTACCTCAGTTTGGCAATAAAAAATTTGGATAAAGCAGAAAAGTCAGGTGTTGAAGTATCTCAAATCAGCGCCTACAAATCAGCATTTTACGGCTACGAAATTGGGTTGAATAAATTGAAAGCACCATTTATCGGTCCGAAAAGCATAAAATATTCAAAACTTTCAATGGAACAAAACCCTCAAAATCCAATGGGTTATATTCAATACGGAAACAGTCAGTTTTACATGCCGCCAGTTTTTGGCGGCTCAAAACAGGAGGCAGTTGAGTATTTTAAAAAAGCTGAAAGACTGATGGAAAAAAACTGGGAAAAAATTAAGTTCGACTGGAATTACCTGAGTGTTCTGGCATTAATCGGGCAATCATATTTTGCTATGGAAGATTATGAAAATGCAAAAATCTATTTCGAAAAAGCATTGAAAGTTGAACCTGATTTTCTATTAATAAAAATAGATTTACTACCTAAATTGATGAGCAAAATGAAAAGATAAGATATTTTGATTAATAGACTTATCATCGGGAGAAGTACCTAAAAGTGACAACAAATACAACAACGAAAAACAATGATAACAACAAATTCAATAAACAAAAAAGTCCTCGTCATTGGCGCCGGATTGGGCGGACTGGCAACAGGTTTGCGTTTGGCAAAGCAAGGATATAAAGTTGAAATCCTCGAAAAAAACAAACAAGCCGGTGGCAGGCTAAACCAGATAAAAAAGGACGGTTTTACATTTGATACGGGCCCAAGTTTCTTTAGCATGTCCTATGAATTTGAGGAGTTTGCAAAGTCATGCAACATAAAACTACCGTTTGAATATGTTGAACTCGACCCGCTTTATTCAGTTAATTTCAGCGGCAGTTCAAAAACTTACCAGCTCTACAAAAACATTGATAAACTTGCCGAACAATTTGCTGAGGTTGAACCTGATTTTAAAGTAAAGTTTGAAAAATACATTAAAAAATCAGGGGCACTTTTTCACGACACGGTTGACCTTGTTATCAAAAATAATTTCGATTCGCTGGCAGGCTACATTTTTAATTTGATGCGTGTAAATCCTGTTCATTTGCCGGTGCTTTTCAAAAGCTTTTACGACCACGTGAAACAGCATTTTTCATCGCCCGAAGCACGGCAAATTATTTCGCTTGTGGCTTTTTTCCTTGGCAGAACGCCTTTTGATACGATGGCAATTTACAGCCTGCTTTCTTACACCGAATTCAAACACGACGGATATTTTAATGTAAAAGGTGGCATGTACAAAATTGTTGAAGGTTTGGTTAAAGAGCTTGAAAAAGAAAATGTTAAATTCCATTACAATACAGAAATTGTTGATTTTACTGAAAGAAATGGCAAACTAGAAAGTTTTACTGACCAAAATGGAAAAAAATGGAAATCAGATATTTTCCTTGTGAATTCGGATGCAGCATGGTTTCGTGGCAATATTTTTAAACGCGAAAAATATGCTGAAAATAAACTTGATAAAATGAGCTGGACAATGGGTTACCTTACTTTTTATGTGGGACTAAAATGCAAACTCCCGCAGGTAAATCACCACAATTATTATCTCGGAACAAACTTTGAAGCTTATGCAAATAATGTGATGAAAAATCCTGATTCGCTGCAAAAACCTTATTATTATGTGAATGTAGTTTCGAAATACAACGAAGATTGCGCACCTGAAGGCTGCGAAAGCCTGTTTTTTGTATGCCCCGTTCCAAACCTTTACTACAAAAAAAACTGGGACGATAAAAATGAAATCGTAAACAGCATTATCGCTGACTTTTCAAGCAGGATTGGGAAAGATATTCAACCCGAAATTGTATCCAAAACCATTTACACGCCGCTTGAATGGCGCGACCAATTTAACCTGCACAGGGGCAGCGGTTTAGGCTTATCACACAATATGAACCAAATTGGTGCTTTGCGACCCGCCAATTTCGATGAAAAATATAAAAATGTGTTTTATGTAGGTGCATCAACTGCGCCGGGAGCAGGGCTTCCAATGGCAATTATCAGTTCGAAACTGGCATTTGAAAGGATTGTAAAATTTAAGAGTTGATTTTTCACAAACATAGAAAGTACTTGTTTGTGTGAGAACTTTGCACTCATTTATTTTGTTTCAATAAAAAAACTGGAGTATGCCACAATTAGATACACTGAAACAGCAACTTGGAAAACCTTATTTTGATCTCGAATTCCTGCTGAATTGTTTTAAAGAAGTTCTTGAAGAAAACAATGAGAAAAAACTTGCTGAACAAATTCCATGGATTTCGAAAGTCGGAATTTTAGATGGAATCAGCTTTACAGAAAAACATTTTCACATGTACTCAATTTGTTTTCAACTGCTCAATCTTACCGAAACCAATGGCGCCGTGCAAACCCGGCGGAAAGAAGAAGACAAAAACACTTTGAGTTCGATCAATGGTTTGTGGGCAAATAGTTTTGAAATCCTCAAAAAGAACGGCTTCACGGCTGATGAAATTTCTTCTGTATTTTCCGAAATAGAAGTGCAGCCTGTTTTAACCGCCCACCCTACCGAATCGAAAAGACCTGTAATTCTGAGAAAATACCGTGAGCTGTATTTGCTGCTCGTTCAACGCGAAAATTCAATGTACAATTCATACGAAAACCTTGAAAACCGCAATGAAATTAAACGTGTAATCGGCTCAATCTGGAATATCGATGAATATTATATGGAAAAACCAAAAGTGGAAACCGAGCTTGAAAATGTGATCCACTATTTTGTAAATGTTTTTCCTGAAATTGTTAACCTGCTAAACAGAAGGCTTTTGCAGGCCTGGGAATTTTCGGGTTTTAACAGTGAAAAATTGATTGAAGCAAACAGTTTTCCTGTACTTAAATTTGGAACATGGATTGGTGGCGACCGCGACGGACACCCGTTTGTAACCGCCGAAGTTACCCGGAAAACTTTACTGACTCTTCGTTTAAATGCCTTCCTGATTCTAAAAAACGAATTGCTGAAACTTTCTGAAAACCTTAGTTTTTATTGTGATATAAACAATCTGCCCGGCAACCTTTCTGAAAGGTTTAAAGAAATTATTGCTGAAATTGGCAGCGAAACCAAAGGACTGGTTTCGGCCCACCGAAACGAAGCGTTTAAACTTTTTGTGCTTTTGCTTATCGAAAAACTTCCTATAAAAATGGGTATTGAGCAATCTTTTGAACTGGTTGAAAAGCGCGGAAATTATTTCGAGTCGCATCAACTTGCCGGCGATTTGCGGGTTTTGAAAAACGGGTTGAAAAAATATGGTGTTTCGGTTTTGGCCGATCACGAGGTGAATCAAACCATCCATTTTATAAAAACTTTTGGTTTTCATCTGGCTGAACTGGATATCAGGCAAAACAGCAATTATTATGAGAAAGCGCTTTTGCAAATTGTAAACGAATCGAAAACTGGAGAAAAAATTTCTGAGGTCTTGTCAGAGGAACTGAAAGGTGAAATTATTAAAACCGAGCTTCAAACCAACCGTCCGTTTGTTCGTGATTGGAGCAATTTGCCCGATGAGGCAAAAAACGTGCTCGAATGTTTTGCCGTTTTACAAAATCACATTATTCATTTTTCGGGGTCATCAATCGGTTCGCTTATCATTAGCATGACCCGCAATGTTGACGATATGATGATGGTTTACATACTAGCCCGCGAAGCTGGTCTTACTTTTTTTGATAAAACACTTGTATTAAAACTTCAGGTTGTTCCGCTTTTCGAAACAATTGACGACCTGATTGCAAGTCCAAAAATTATGGACGAGTATTTCAAATATCCTGAAGTACAAAACAGCCTCGAATTTCAAAGAAATGAAAAAAACCTGCCACACAAAACGCAGGAAATAATGATTGGGTACAGCGACAGTAATAAAGACGGCGGAATTCTGGCAAGCTCCTGGTATTTATACAAAGCTCAAAAAGAGATTACTGAAGTTGCAAAAAAACATGGTGTTCAAATTAAGTTTTTCCACGGAAAAGGAGGTTCAATAAGCCGCGGAGCTGGTCCTGTACACTGGTTTTTGCGATCGCTGCCCCACGCTACGCTATCAGGAAAACTAAAAATAACAGAGCAGGGCGAAACAATTGAAAAAAAGTTCGCCAACAAAATAAATGCAGCCTACAACCTTGAACTGATGCTTGCAGGAACAACTTTGAATACGCTGCTTCATAAAAATAATACTGCAACACACAACGAAGCCGCTGAAATTCTTGAATATATGGGAATGCAAAGTAAAATGTTCTATTCCGAATTATTGCAAAACGAACATTTTCTTGAATTTTACCAGCAGGCAACTCCTATCGACGTGATTGAAGAAAGCAAAATCGGATCGCGCCCCGCCAGAAGAACAGGTAAACGAACATTTGCCGATTTGCGTGCAATTCCCTGGGTTTTCAGTTGGGGGCAATCGCGGTTTCATATTACCAGCTGGTATGGAGTTGGTTCCACACTCGAAAAAATGCAAAATGAATTTCCTGAAAAATATATTGCCCTCAAAAAACTCATTCCAACAAGTCAATTTGTGCGCTACGTTTTAACCAATATCGATACAAGTTTAGCCACTACCGATGTTGAAATTATGAAAATGTATGCTGAACTGGTAACTGATAAAAATGTCAGGGAAACTGTTTTACAAATATTGCTTACCGAACTTGAAAAAACCCGGAACCGAATGCAGGAACTTCTGGGGAGACCAATGCATGAACGGCGGAAAAATCACTTTTATTCAACCGGGTTGCGGGCTGAAGCACTTGATATTCTGCATAAAAATCAAATTAAAAACTTAAAACTCTGGCGCAACCCCGAATTAACCGACCCAACCGAAAAAGATAAATTATTAAAAGAACTTCTTATTTCGGTAAATGCTATTGCAAATGCAATGGGAGCAACGGGGTAAATTTCATAAAAAATAAAATTTTTTGATTTCATTTTCTGATATTGCAATCGATTTAAACCAGTTTTATAAATCGAACCTAAAATGAAACGTAGAAATTTTATTGGTACGCTTACTGCCGGAGGAACAGCAATTCTTTCAGCGCCAATTTCGGGTTTTGAAAATAATTTTGAAACGCATTTAAATGTTCATAAACAGGATTTTGCGCAACAAATACAAGCTGATGCCATTGTAATTGGTGGCGGACTGGGTGGATTTGCCGCAACGCTCGCATTACTGCGAAACAACAAAACCGTTATCCTCACTGAAGAAACCGACTGGATTGGCGGCCAGTTAACACAACAGGGAGTCCCGCCTGACGAGCATCCATGGATAGAAACTACAGGCTCAACACAAACCTACCGCGATTTCAGAAATGCAATCCGTGACTATTACAGGCAAAATTATCCGCTTACAGAAGAAGCAAAAAACAATCCATACTTAAATCCAGGCGACGGCGCGGTTTCGAAATTATGTCACGAACCCAAAGTTGCACTGGCAGTTTTGAATAATATGCTTGCTTCTTTCATCAGTTCAAAGAAACTTATTTTATTGCTAAATCATAAGGTTTTATCGGCTGAAGTAAACGGCGATTTGATACAATCTGTAACTGTCAGAAACCTGAAAAACAATAAAAATAAAAAACTGAATGCCCCCTATTTTGTTGATGCAACCGAATTGGGAGATTTACTTCCGCTAACCGGTGCTGAATTTGTGACAGGAACAGAATCAAGAAGCGAAACCGGCGAAATACATGCCCCTGAAATAGCTGATCCTAATAATGTTCAGTCGTTTACAACATGTTTTGCAATAGATTACATGTCAGGACAAAACCATACTATTCAAAAACCTGCAGAATATGATTTCTGGAAAAATCATGTTCCTGATTTTAATCCACCGTGGCCGGGGAAATTATTGTCATTGCAATATTCTCAACCGAGTACACTAAACCCTAAATTTCTTGGGTTCGACCCAACCGGTGCTTCAACCGGAGAAACGCTAAACCTGTGGAACTATCGAAAAATTATCAATAAAAGCAACTTTAAAACAGGCACATATTCAGGTGATATTACCATTGTGAACTGGCCGCAGAATGATTACATGCTGGGAAACCTGATTGGCAGTGAAAAGGACTTTTCAAAACATTTTGAAGCCTCTAAACAATTGAGTCTATCGCTTTTATACTGGCTTCAAACTGAAGTACCTCGTGCGGATGGAGGAAAAGGCTGGCCCGGAATCAGGCTAAGAAATGATATTTTGGGTACTGAGGACGGTTTGGCAAAATACCCGTATGTGCGTGAGTCCCGCCGGATAAAGGCAATGTTTACTATTTTGGAAGAACATGTTGGGAAAGAAAATTATGACAAGGTTTCAAGCAAAACAAATAAAATTGCTGCACCTTTTTATGATAGCGTTGGAATTGGTTATTACCATATCGATTTACATCCAACTTGCGGTGGCGTAAATTACGTCGATTTCTCATCACTGCGGTTTCAAATTCCACTTGGGGCTCTGTTACCCATTCGCTTAAAAAATCTTTTGCCTGCAAACAAAAATATCGGAACTACCCATATCACAAACGGTTGTTACCGCCTTCATCCTGTTGAATGGAGCATTGGAGAATCTGTTGGTTCTGTAATTCAATTTGCACTTCAAAAAAATGTAACTCCGCATGAAATTCGCGCTAAAACCAATTTATTAAAAGAATTTCAGGATTTTATTCGTTCCGGAGGAATTGAAACTGAATGGCCGGAAGAAGATAAATTGAAATGATAATGGATAATAAATTTAAAAGAAATGGTAAAACAAAAAAACAGAACAACTTTTCTGAAAAACAAGATTGACCTGGCGAAAATAACAACCTGCAAAACTGTTTTGATAATTATTCTATTATTTGGTTTTAATATCGGATTAAAAAGCCAAACCAGCTTCGATATTGTAATTTATGGCGGAACTTCAGCCGGAATTTCAGCAGCTATACAAAGTTCGCGGATGGGAAAATCTGTCGTACTGATTGAACCAACGCAACGTATAGGAGGATTAACAACCGGTGGTTTAGGTCAGACTGACATTGGAAACAAGCAGGCCATTGGTGGTATTTCCCGCGAATTCTATCATAACATAAAAAAGTATTATGATGATCCGGCCAACTGGAAATGGCAGACAAAAGAGGAATACCGCGACGGTGGTCAGACCAAAACTTCTGTAGGTGAAGACGCCATGTGGACTTTTGAACCTTCCGCTGCTTTGAAAGTTTATAAAAAATTGATTGACGCTGAAAATATCAAAATGGTTTATGGCGAAAGACTTAACCGTAAAAACGGGGTAAAAAAACAGGGTGCAAAAATCATTGAAATAGAAATGGAAAATGGCAATTCGTACAAGGGCAAAATATTTATTGATGCAACTTACGAAGGCGATTTATTGGCCGCTGCCGGTGTGAGTTACACCGTTGGCCGCGAATCAAACAGAGATTACGGCGAAACTTTAAACGGTGTTCAGGCTAACGATTTTAGCATTACACTGCGTGGAACTGTTTCAAGGAACAGTGCAAATCATAACTTTATTGATGGAGTTGACCCGTACATTATTAAAGGCGATCCCTCAAGCGGATTATTGCCTTTTGTTACAAAAGGTGGCCCTGGGATTAACGGACGCGGAGATAAAGGTATTCAGGCTTATTGTTTCCGAATGACACTTACCGATCATCCCGAAAACCGCATTCCATTTCAAAAGCCTGAAAATTACAATGAACAGGATTTTGAACTTCTCTTCAGAAATTATGAAGCGGCAACAGGCCCGGTTGAAAAAATGTATGCTTATGGCGATCCGCTGGTTCCATGGATAAATTCGTCCATGCCCAACCGGAAGACCGACACAAACAATCAAAAAGGATTTTCAACCGATTTTATTGGTCAAAACTGGGATTATCCGGAAGCGTCATATGAAGAGCGAGAAAAGATTTTGGAACGTCACAGAAATTACCAAAAAGGATTAATGTGGACTCTGGCTTATCACCCGCGAATACCTGAAAAAGTAAGGGATGCGGTTTCAAAATGGGGAACCTGTAAAGATGAATACGAAAGGGAAGACGGATGGCAGCAACAATTGTATGTTCGTGAAGCACGCCGGATGATTAGCAGCTATGTTATGACTCAGAAAAATTGTGAAGGATTTGAAGTTGCGGCAGATCCGGTTGGGCTTGGCGCTTATGGAATGGATTCGCACCAGGTTCAGCGATATGTCGATGCAAACGGTTTTGTTCAGAATGAAGGAAACGTGGAAGCTTCTGTTCCTGGTCCCTATCCGATTAGTTACCGTTCAATTGTCCCTAAAAAAGAAGAATGTACAAATCTTGTCGTTCCTGTTTGTGTTAGCTCCACACATATTGCTTTTGGTTCAATCCGCATGGAACCGGTATTTATGGTACTCGGACAATCAGCCGCAACAGCAGCATCGCTCGCAATCGATAATCAGGTTGAGATTCAAAATGTCAATTATTCAGAACTTAAAAATCTTCTGCTAAAAAATAAGCAGGTTTTAGTGCATCAGCCTTAAATAGCAGAAATACATAAAAATGTTATTTTTAGCTGAACCATCTTTTAATTTAAAAACCAGTGAATTTATCTTAAATATTATGAAACAAATTTTGGCAATTATCCTTTTTACATCAATCTTCTTTGCATGTAATACACCTCAAAAAAATGAAAACAAGTTTAGCGCCGATGTTATAATTTACGGAGGAACTTCAGGTGCAATAACAGCAGCGGTTGAAGTAGTTCAATCCGGCAAGACAGTCATTGTAGTTTCGCCCGACAACCATTTGGGCGGATTATCTGCGGGCGGATTGGGCTACACTGATACAGGAAATAAATCGGTAATTGGCGGGCTCTCGCGTGAATTCTATCACCGGGTTTGGTTACATTACAACGATTCCTCAGCCTGGGTTTGGCAAAAACACAGTGAATACGGAAATAAAGGTCAGGGTACTGTTGCCATGGATGGCGAAAACCGAACCATGTGGATTTTTGAACCACACGTTGCAGAAAAGGTTTTTGAAGATTTTATTGCTGAAAACAACATTACAATTTATCGTGATGAGTGGCTTGACCGTGAAAATGGAGTTGTTAAAACCGATGGCAAAATTGAATCTTTTAAAACACTTTCGGGTAAAACATTTTCAGGAAAAATATTTATTGATGCCACCTACGAAGGCGATTTAATGGCCGGGGCAGGCGTGAGTTACCATGTAGGCCGCGAAAGCACTGCACAGTACAATGAGCAATGGAACGGCGTTCAAACCGGGGTTTTGCACCATGCACATTTTTTTAAATCGAAAATATCGCCTTATAAAATTCCCGGCGATTCATCAAGTGGTCTATTATATGGTGTTTCTGCTGAACCTCCCGGAGAATATGGTTCGGCAGACAATAAAATTCAGGCCTACTGTTTCAGAACATGTATGACCAACCACAATGAAAACCGTCTGCCATTTCCAAAACCTGAAAATTACGATTCAACTAAATATGAACTACTGGTTCGGGTTTTTGAAACTGGGCGCAAAGATTGGTTTCAGAAATTCGACGATATCCCAAACAAAAAAACCGATACAAATAACCACGGCCCTTTTAGCAGCGATTTTATCGGGATGAATTACGACTACCCGGAAGCCGGCTATGAAAGGAGAAAAGAGATAATAAAAGAACATGAAGATTACCAGAAAGGACTTTTATGGTTTGTAGCCAACGATCCGCGGGTTCCTGAAGATATACGCACAGAAATGGCAACCTGGGGTTTGGCTAAAGACGAATTTACAGACAACGGAAACTGGCCGCACCAGATTTATGTGCGCGAAGCCCGTCGTATGATTGGCGAATATATAACTACCGAAAACGACGTTTTACTGAAGCGTGAAGTTCCAAAACCTGTTGGAATGGGTTCTTATGCAATGGATTCACACAATGTACAACGGTATATTACACCCGAAGGATTTGTGCAAAACGAAGGCGATATTGGAGTTGCACCTCCTGCACCCTACTCCATTTCCTACGGATCTATTGTTCCGAAAAAAGATGAGTGTACCAATTTATTTGTGCCTGTTTGCGTTTCAAGCAGCCACATTGCTTTTGGTTCAATCCGCATGGAACCTGTATTTATGATTCTTGGACAATCAGCAGCAACAGCAGCTTGCATGTCTATCGATAAAAATATTCCGGTACAGGAGATTTCTTATGATGAATTACAAAAGGAATTGTTGAATAAAAATCAAATACTTACTTTAGAACAGTTGAAATAAAGTAATTTATCTTCCGGCTAATTTTTTAGATTTTATGATCACATTTATAATATCGATAGTCGTTTTATTACTGGGCTACTTTTTCTATTCAAAAATTATTGAACGGATTCAGGGTATTGATGAAACTCGTGAAACCCCCGCCACCAGTATGAAAGACGGTGTTGATTATTTACCGATGCCCTGGTGGAGAATTTTTCTGATCCAGTTTCTGAACATTGCCGGATTGGGTCCTATTTTTGGCGCTGTGGCTGGCGCCATGTGGGGTTCGGTTGCATTTCTGTGGATAGTTCTGGGTTCGGTATTTGCCGGTGCCGTTCACGATTATTTTTCAGGAATGCTTTCAATTAAACACAAAGGATTAAGCATTACCGAAATTGTGGGTATTTATATGGGGGTTGGAACCAAACAATTTATGAGGGGTTTCACTGTTTTGCTGATGGTAATTGTTGGCGCTGTTTTTATAATGGGACCGGCAAAAATACTGGCGGGGTTAACTCCTGATTTTGCAACAATGACATTTTGGGTTTGGGTTGTTTTTATATACTACCTGCTGGCCACCATGTTGCCCATTGACAAACTCATCGGAAGAATTTATCCGGTATTTGGGGCTGCACTGGTTTTTATGGCTTTAGGGCTAATTATCGCACTTTTTGTAAAAGGGTATCATATTCCTGAATTAAATTTTCTGAGTATTCATAATTATCATGCCGATACTGATAAATTCCCCATATTTCCCATGTTGTTTATCACCATTGCGTGTGGTGCCATTTCAGGGTTTCATGCCACACAATCACCGTTAATGGCACGCTGTTTAACCAACGAGAAATACGGACGCCGTGTTTTTTATGGTGCAATGATAACAGAAGGTGTTGTCGCATTGATTTGGGCTGCAATCAGCATGAGTTTTTTTGGCGGGGTGCGCGAACTCAACGAAATAATGACAGCCAACAGTGGTAACGCTGCTTTTGTTGTAAATGAAATCTCAAATTCGCTATTGGGCAAGTTCGGAGGTTTTCTTGCTTTGCTTGGCGTTGTTGCAGCGCCAATAACTTCGGGAGATACAGCTTTCAGAAGTGCACGTTTAATTGTTGCCGATTTTCTGAATTACAAACAGGGGCCGGTAAAAAACAGGCTTTTTGTTAGTATTCCATTATTTGTCATTGGTTTTTTTCTGACTCGAATCGATTTCAGTATTATCTGGCGGTATTTTGCATGGTCGAATCAAACACTCGCAATGATTGTACTCTGGACTATCACGGTTTACCTTGCCCGGGAACGGAAATTCTACTGGGTGACTTTAATACCCGCTGTTTTTATGACGGCAGTTACAACCACTTATTTGCTTTTTGCTCCCGAAGGATTTTCACTTTCAAAAGAGATATCATATTCTGCGGGAGCAATTATTACTTTGGCTTCGCTGGTGGGGTTTATGGGATATTTAAGAAAAATCAGGAAAATAAATTTAATTTTTCAATAATGGTTTCATAGTTTTTGTCGGAACCAAAAAATATGGCAATTAATATTTAATCCTCTTTTTTATCAGCAAACTTCGGCTTTAGCATGGTTAATTGTAATAAAACTGCTGCGGCAACCGGGATTGCCAGCAAAGCCATGTCCCGACCCAGATTTCCTGAATCGGTTGATTTTCCGAGGAATTCAGTAACTGCGGCACCTGCAAAAACCCCGGTCAGGTTCATCAATCCGTAACCGGCAGCACGGTGGCGGGGAGATACAAACTGGCACAAAATGGGCATGTTGTTGGCATCGAACATTCCAAAACCGACTCCGAACAAAACACCGCCACCAACAATTCCAATAATTCCGTTACCGAAACCTAAAAGAATAAGTGCTGGAATCAGTAGGCCCAACCCAATTGCACCTGTAAAAATGCGTCCTCGAACATTTTTTTGAATCCAGCGGTCAGCAAGAATTCCACCAAAAATAACTCCGATAAAAGAAGAAACAGCAATTGTAATTGTTGCCAGTGGACCAGCTTTTGCCATTTCAATTCCCAAACTTTCGGAGAACAAAGTAGGCAGCCAGTTTTTTGTGGCCCAACCCGGAAAACTGGGGGCAGCAAAATAGAATAATATCACCCAAAAACTGATTGTACCCAGCAGCATTCCCAGACTTTTTCCAATGGATTGAAAACCACTGAGTTTGTTTTGGTAATTTACCACTGTACTTTTTAAAATCTCACGGTCTTTGCTTTCACGCAGAAATACAATCAAAACCAAACTGTAAATTATCCCAGTTAAACCAAAAGAATGAAACGCCGTTTGCCACGAAAAAATACTTGCCACTGTTGCGCCAAATCCACCAATTGCTTGTCCGAAGTAAAGACCAGTCATGTGAATTCCGATAGCCAGCGAGCGTGTCCCCTCTTTGTGATAATCGGCTATTAATGCCAATGCCGCCGGAATGTACAATGCTTCACTAACCCCCATTATTGCACGTAAAACGTACAAAACCTGAAAATTTGTGGCGTAACCCATTGTTAAAGTAACTCCCGACCAAACGGCCAGGCTACCCACAATCAGCCATTTTCGGTTTATCCGGTCGGCAATTAACCCGGCAACAGGACTCATCAAACCATAAATCCAAAGGAAAATAGCCATTAAACGCCCAAAGTTTTCAGCAGTTTCCAATTCGTGAATGTCAATCATCATCGACACTTTCATTGTCGAAAGCATTTGCCTGTCCATGTAATTGAGCAGGGCTACTACCCACAGCAGGCCAACAACTATCCAGGGATAAAAAGAATTTGATTTGGTTTTTGCCATTGTATAAAATTGCTTTTTTTTTGTTGACTAACTCCGGCTTTTAAGTCGGAGTTATGGCGATCCGATTACATATTGGGCTTCAGCCCTTAATTTTTTCAAATCCATACTTTTTCATAAACTCATTGTATTCTTCTTCCCAAGTTTTCTTTTTATGATGTTTCTCCTGATTTTTAATATATTCCCGAACCACATTTATATGGGATTCACTAACTGATACTGCAAAATATTCATCAGCCCATTCAAATTTTCCTTTAACCAAATCCGTTTTATTTATCCAGAAAGAAGATTCTCCTTTTATTAATTGAATCACCTTTGCAAGAGATTGATCCTGATTTAATGAAATTGTACAATGAACATGTTCCTTGTCGCCATTGATAAAATCAAGATATATTCCTTTTAATCTTGCATTTTCCTTAATATGATTAAAGATTTCCAATTTGTTAGATTGATTAAAAAAAGGAATTCTATTTTTTGTTCCCCACACGCAATGCAACCAGATTCTTACGTAAGCCATAGTTCATATTTTTTGGGCTGAAGCCCTGATTATATGTTACTATCAATTCCGGCATAAATGCCGGAGTTAGTCATTATTTTTTCTCTAATTTCTCCAACGTCTTCCACACCTGAAATAACCCACGCGGAACATGAAAACAACCTTTCCATTTTCCACCTTTTAAGGATAACAGAACTTCGCCTTGCCGGTTTAAATAGCCAAACCATTCAGCATATTCAGCATCGGCAAAATGCGACCATGTATAATTGTGCACTTTTTCGAACCACTGCAAACACTCCTCATTCCCGGTAAACCGGTACGCTTTAATAAGGCTGATCAGGGTTTCGATATGCACCCACCACAGTTTTTGGTCCCATTCAAGCTGTTGAGGAGGAAAGCCTTTTACATCCAAAAAATAAAATATACCACCGTATTTTTCGTCCCAGCCAAATTTTAAAGTTTTTAGCAGAATTTTAACAGATTTGTCCATCAACTCTCTGTTTTTCAATCGGTCGGCCAAATCCATGATAAACCACATTGCCTCAATTGCGTGACCAGGATTTAACAAACGCCCTTCAAATGAATTGGAAAAACTTCCATCGGGATTTACGTTTTCAAAAATCAAACCTGTAACTTCATCATAAAAAACTTCCATTACTTCGTGAATAACAGTGTCGATCGTTTGTTTCACCAATTCAGGTTCAAGTAAATGTTCAATTTCAAGTGACAAATTGCACAAAATCATGGGCAATGAAAAACCTTTTAAAGGCCGCGTTCCTGGATATGTTTTGTTGTATTTTCCTTTTGGGTTATCGCTTTTTTTCAAAATATTCTGAAAAGTTTGCCTGGCGATTTCAGCGTGTTCGGGGTTTCCTGTGGCTTTGTACAATTGCCCGAAAGCCATGCAGGCAAAGCAATCGGAGAAAATATTGTAGGGTTGAATGAGTGGTTTGCCTTCTCTTGTTAGCGAAAAATACCAGTTTCCATCCGCATCTTTTGCGTGTTTTTTAAGGAATTCTGCGCCATGAAGCGCCATTTCAAGCCACTCAGGTTTTTGCTCCACATTGTTGTAAAGCGATGAAAACATCCAAACTTCGCGGGCCTGCAACCATATAAATTTATCGGTATCGAATACTTTCCCTTTCCTGTCGAGACAGGTAAAATATCCTCCAAATTCTTCATCTTTTGAATGATTCAACCAGAAAGGAATTACTTTGTCGAGCAATTCGGATTTGTATTTTTGGGCTAATTCGTTAGAATCGATCGTTGCATTTTGTCTTCTCATATCTTAAGATTATTCAACTAATATTTCAACTTGATTGATAAGTGGGGTGCGCACTCCCGGACGAATTTCGCCACCGGGTATGATTACTTTACCGTTCCACCAAAATGCGGTGCTTGTAACCTGCGATAAACCAGGGATTTCGCCAACCTGTTTTAATTTTTCTGTTTGTGTTTCAAAACTGTAAATTTCAGTATTGAAACCGGGATGATTATTTAATGACGCAATTTTTTCTGCTATTATTTTGTCTCTTTTTGTAGAATCGGTTTCCACGGCAATTGCATTATTGAAGCGCTCAGTGCGGTTAAAAATGTTTCCTCTGTCGCCACCGAAAAGTAAAATCTGATGCACACCAAATGCAATTCCTGTACCGGCTGCCAGTCCAAAACTTTCATTTCCTTCCAACTGCAAAAAACCGGCTGGCTTCCATTTATTTTCTTTTGGCGAATATTTTTGGATTGTGCTTAAAAATGTTGATGTTTCACCCGTTTTATTTCTGCCCCCCAAAACATAAACACAGTTTTCATTACTATCCGATTGGCTTACAACAACAGCATGCGATTCTGCTTCAATCAAATCAGGTAAAATTTTCCAGTCTGCTTCAATATCTGACAAGTCGAGCATTTGAAAATGCTTTGTGGCGCCAAGCGAATCGTTTCCACCTGCCACGTAAAGTTTTGAGCCGATGATAACCGCCCCTGCATTTGAAACAGCGAAAGCAAGATTGGGTAATTTTTCGATTTGAAGCTGGCCGTTTTTAATATAAATTTTGAGCGCCAATTTCAGTGGTTTTGTTTCACCTTCTCCACCTAAACAATAAATTGCTTCATTGGCAGAAACACACGCTGAATAGGCCATTTTTGCAGGCAATTTCAGTTCCACTTGTTCCCAATTGGAGCTTTTGTTTTTATCAATCGATAAAACAAAAATGTCATCATAATACAATTTTGTTCCGCCCAGCCAAGGTTTTTTATCGGTAAAATTGGAGCCACCGGCAACAATTATTTTATTGTTTAAACTGCCTGAAAGCGATCCGGCAAATCCATATTGTATTTTTTCCCCCTGCAAGGGTGGTATTTCAGAAATGGTTTTCCAGTCGATTCTCATCTTCGTAGCATTTGCATTGTCTATTTTTTTGCAACCAGAAAAAAGAGTAGTTGCAAAAAAGATGAATAAGCATATCTTCATTAAAATATATTCTTAACATACCGAAAACAAATTTTCAATATCCAGCGATTTCACATCCGCTTTGAAGGATTCATAGTTTTCGACAGTCATGTTTTTTATCGGTAGCCTGAATTCCCCGCAATCGAAATCAATGTATTTCATAAAGGCCTTTCCTGTAGCAATTCCGCCATATTTTCCCAACAGGCGAATCATGTCAATTGACTGTTGCTGAAGTTTTCTGGCCTGAGTCAAATCGCCATTGTTAAATGCTTCAATTAGTTTATAATAAAGCGGAGCAGCATAATTATACGTACTTCCGACTCCACCTCGCGCGCCCAAAACAAGTGCTGAAAGCAGGTTTTCGTCGCGCCCCCAAAGCATATCAAATCTCCCGTTTTCGAAATTGAGACAGGTTTGAAAATCCATAAAATCTTCGTGTGTGTATTTAATTCCCGCCAGATTTGGAATTATAGGTTTCGCGGCTTTCAGAAATTCAAACATGGTAACATTACAGCCTGTAAGCACAGGAATGTGATAAAAATATACCGGCTTTTCCGGGACCGATTCAGCTATTTTGGCAACAAAAGTTGCGAGCTGTTCCCCATTTGTTGGTTTAAAATAATAGGGAGCAATAATTGCGATTGCGTCAACACCTGATTCAGCGGAATATTTGGCTGCTTCAATACATTCAACATACGATGTTCCGCCAACCAGATTTATAATTTTCAATTTGCTGCTTGTTGTTTTTTGAGCCACCCAGGTTTTGGTTATTTTGGCTTTCTCTTTTTGCGAAAGCGAAACTCCTTCGCCTGTTGAACCATTTATAAAAGCCCCTGCAATTTCATTTTTTTCCAAAAACCTGAAATATTCAGGAATCCTGCTGTACATCACGTTGCCTCTTGAGTCCATAGGTGTAAAAGGAGCGGCAATTAAACCTTCTATTTTAATCATTTCTGCTGTTGTTTTGGTTTTTTGTATTTATCTTTTCCATCTGTAAGCCAGTCTAATGAAAAACTTACAAATGCATTTTGGGTATAATCATCTTTTTCGAAAAACAAACCGATATCGCCATTTTCCAAAATAGTCAATGATGAATATGCCGATTCCCCTGTATAAATTGTTTTCCCTTCTGTCCAGGTCGAACCTTCATCATAACTAATTCTGACCGTCATATTTTTACGATCTTTTTCCGTTTTGGCATTTGAAAAAAGCAAACGGTTTTTGTCGTAACCATCTTTTGTTGAAGTATATCGGATAATACTTGCGTTGCAACCCGGGTCAATCAATGAAGAATCAGCTTTTGTTTCCCAACTCTGTCCATTATTTTTTGAAGTGTGAACATACCGGATTCCGCTTTTATTTACGCGGCTGTTGATCATCCAATCGCCGTTTGCCAGCTCAACAATTTTTGACTCATCGGCGGGAAGTATCGCGGTGTCAATAAAATACCATGATTTCCCATGGTCGTTACTGCCAAATACATGTAAACCGCTGTTTAAATTTACCATACAATGCAAAAGTTTACCCGATTTGGTTTGAATGCCGCGGCCTGAAGTGATAAACTTAAAATCTTTATGCCATTCAGGTTTTGTAATTTGGGAAGTAATATCTTCGGGTTTACTCCATGTTAAACCGTTGTCGGAACTTCTTATTACATGCAGGTAATAAATATTCTTTTCGTTGTCCAAATCCATGAAGTTGTAAAACAGGAAAATTTCTTTTGTTACCTCATCAACGATCATCGATGGGTCGGATGCTGATTTCCCTGCCGGGAAGTCAACTACTTTTTCTATTCCTGACCAGGTTCTACCGTTATCTGAACTTCGGCGGATTACAATGTTTATATCTCTGCTCCCATTTAAATCGGCACACGACGGAACCCTTTCGTCAATTGCGGTAATTATATCGCCATTTGGAGCGGTTACAATTGACGGGATTCGGTAGCACGAAACATCGGGATTCATTGAAGTGTTAAACAAATCGTGAACTTCGCTTACACCTTTTGCGATATGAAGCTTTTGTTGCTGTGCAAAAATGCCGGTGCTTAATAAAAGGATATAACTTGTTACAACTAATTTTTTCATTTTTAATTACTTTTCATTTAAACTGAACTTATTTTATCAATAGATTGATTTCAAAACAGTACTCCCAATACATTATTTATTAACCCAAACTTGCTTTGATTTTTTCAAGTTCCTTGTAAATTCTATCAATGTCAGGTTCTTCAAAAACTGAAAAATCATAAGTTCTAATATGCTGGTTATTCAGTACAAATTCGACTTTTGCTGTTTCAATCCTTAAATCCAACAGGTTGTTAATTTTGATATTCTGTGGTTTTCTAAACGAATTTTTATATTCAATTTCATCAGGTTGAAATGAAATAAAATTTTTTTCCTTAATTAAATTTTTTTCAATCAAACCATAAATAAAGTATAAAACAGCACCAATAATGAATGCGATAGAAAGTACTGATAACTCATTGGATTCAATCACTCCATATAAGCTTATAATTAGAAAAATGATTCCCCCAACATAATAGGATTTCCTTCTTGAACTGCTTAATTTTCTTCGTCCGTTAAATTTTAATTCGACAAATGTTTCTTTCATCGATCAGTTTATTTTTTGATAAATATACTTTCTATTTTCAAAATAAACTATCCAAACATTTTTGAAATGGTAACGAGTTACCCACGCTGACAAACTACTAAAAAACACAAAATTCACCGACCTATAAAAGTTGGAGAAAAGGAGGTGGACTGAAAAATCTCCACCTCCATTTTCTAATTAACTAAACTATCTATGAAAAAAAACTAATATCCCGGTGTTTGTTCTAAAAGCGGGTCGCCATTCAAGGTGTTTACGTCAACCGGCCAGAGAATCATATAGGCTTTATCATCGGTTAAAACCGGATCAGCCGCTTCGCCAAAAACTGCCGGATAATTTGCTACTGCCGAAAACACAAGCGGTTTTTTTGCTGCATCCTGTAAACGTATCAAATCGAACCAGCGTGTTCCTTCGTTCACAAATTCTTTATCGCGTTCGCGGAGAATTGCAAGTTCATTTTCCGCAAAACTTCCGTTAACATAAGCTGGGTAAGCTGTTCCATAAGCACGTTCACGAATAAGGTTGATATATTGTGAAGGATTAGCGTTTAGTCCGTTTTCTATTTCTGCCATTAGTAAAAGTACATCGGCATATCGAAAAACAATAATATCGGAATCATAAGCCCTTGTTCCTAAGGTCGCCGAATAGTTACCTAAAAGTTTTTTCATTGCTGCACCGTGGCCGCCCCTTAGGTATTCAAAAAAAGTGGCGGCACGGCGTGTATCAGTTTCTTCAAAACTTTTCACAAATGACTCCTTGTATTCATGGCGCATAACTCCGCCGGTTACAAGTGCAAGCGGATCTGCTGTAAACGGGTTTCCGTTTAAATCAGTTGCACTGGCCAGTAAATCGTTGGGTTGATATAAGAAATTACTCCCCCAGTTTGTGGCTTCCTCGCGTTCGAAGAAAAGTGCAAAAATGATTTCGCCGTTTGCTTTGTTTGTAAAAATGGAAGAAAAATCAGTTTGGAGGGAAAAACCTGCATCCATCACTTTTTGCAAGGCTGTTTTTGCAGTTTGTAAATCTGTTGTACCTGTTGCTGTGTGGTTTCCAGTGCTTACTTTTGCCGACCAAACATAAATGTGTGCTTTCAAAATTGCTGTTGCTGAAGGCGACCATAAATATTTATTTGTGGCGTTGGTGTTGTTGCCAAAATAGGTTTCAGATTTGTCAATATCCGATTTAATTTGGGCGAGAGTTTCTTCAGCACTTGAACGTGCCAAATAAAGATTTTCGGCTTGAATTGCTCCATCCAAAACTTTCACTGTCAATTCGAGCGGAACCCCGCCATAAGTGCGGTAAAGCACAAAATAATACAATGAACGCAAACCATAAGCTTGGCCCAAATAGTAACCTTTTTTATCGGTGCTTAAAAAATCAGCTCCATTTTCAACACTTTGAATAAAATGATTTACCTGGAGCAGTTTGCCATAAATGCCATACCAGTTTGAAATACCGGTGCTGCTTGCCGTGAAAGTGTTTGCCTTAATAGGTGCTTCGCCGTCCATTGAGGTACTCATTGATGAAGTGCCCAACCTAAGTGTTCCGCCCCGTGCTTCGCCTAGGTAGTAAAACATTTGGTACGACGATCGTAAATCCTGGTGCAGCCCGGTCATGAAGCTTTCCACCTGAGATTCGTTGTTCCAGAAATTTCCCGAACCGTAGTAGTCAATCGGTTCTAAATCAAGTGCATCGTTGCATCCTTGAAAGGAAATCAACGTGGCAACAAACATTAAACTGAATATTATCTTTTTCATAATTGTCATTATTTTGCTGATTAGAAAGTAAAATTAATACCGAAAATAACTGTTCTTGGAAGTGCGTATCCACCCCAACCTGACGCCCCAATTTCGGGCGAATACAAGTTTTTAGCCGCCGTAAGATAGCCCAGGTTTTGTCCGGTTACAGAAAGTTCAATACCCTGTGTTTTAATTTTTTGAAGGATAGATGAAGGTAATTTATACGATAAATTTACTTCGCGAAATGCCAAATAATCTCCTTTGTAGATGAACATTGATGAGTTGCGGGCATAATTGCGTTTGCCCAACTGGTCGGCCCAAACATAAAGCGGATATTCGCCATTCGGGTTATCAGCCGACCATGAGTTTTTAACCGCTTCAATTGCATTGTAGGTTCCCTGCATATTTCCCATCACCCATGGGAAACGGGTGTCGGTAACTACATGTCCCAGTGCAAAGTCAGTACGAACATTCAAGGTTAAACTTTTCCAACTTACACTTGTAAGCAAACCGCCAGTCCATTTTGGTGTTGAATTTCCAATTTTTACCTGGTCGTAATTATCAAGCACATTATCACCGTTTACATCGAGAAACTTCACATCTCCGGGTTGCAATGGAAGTCCGGTGCCCTGAGTTCCTGCATCATACACTGTTTGCCATGATTCTGTTCCATATAAAAAGCGGTTGTTTGAACCATTATTTCCAGTTGATTTATCAATCCAGTTTGCAGGAATTTCATTTTCGCTTTTATAAATGCCAAGTGCTTTAAAAGCATAAACATCACCCGGACGTTGTCCTTCCTGATAACCACCTACCCAAATTAACTCGTTGCCTTTGCCATAAACCTGGTATGCACCTTGCCTGTTGTTTTCAAGCCCGTTGTCGGGAAGTGCAAGTATTTTATTCTGATTGTAAGCAGCATTGAGGTTTACATTGAACTTCCAGATATTGTTGTTTATAACCCGTGCGCCAATTTCCATTTCAATCCCCTGGTTTTGAACTTCGCCGTTGTTTGAACGAAAGGTTGAAATACCTGAGTGTGAAGGAAGCGTTATGTCGGCGAATTTATCTTTTGTACGACGATTGTAGTAGGTAAGACTCAAATTGTAACGGTTTTTCAAAAATCCCATATCCAGACCGGCTTCCGCGGTTTGCGATCGTTCCCATTGCAAGCCGGGATTTGGCAACGAAGAAATAAGAAACCCTGTTTGCCCATTATATTTGTTGCTGCCATAAGCACCTTGCACATAGTAGTTTCCAATTCCCGAAACATTTCCGTTCAAACCATAACTTGTGCGGAGTTTTGCAAACGAAACAACATTACTGAATTGTTCCATAAATTCCTCTTTGCTAATTACCCAACCGGCGGAAATTCCTGGAAAAGTTCCCCAACGATTTTCGGCAGTCAATTTGGAATATCCATCATGCCGAAGTACGCCAGATAATAAATATTTGCCATCATAGTCATAATTAACGCGCCCAAAAAATGACATTATGCGTTGGCCACTGTGCCAGGAATCAATTGTACGGGCTCCTTCTTTGCTTGAAGTATAGCCCAAATCCATAAAATCATCTGTTGGCGCACCGTTGCCGGCAGCATAAAATCCTTTATCAAAAGAATCATAAAATTCAAAACCACCCATTGCTGAAAGGTTATGCACTTCTTTGACGCTCAGGTCATAATTCAAAATAGCGTTATATGTTTGATCGAAAAGGCGGTCGTACTGAGCCGAACTATTTCTTGAGGTGTTGTAACGTGGGCCAACATTTGTCAAATAATCTTTGTCAAAAGCTTCGTTTTTTTCTTCGCTAAAATACCAGTTTGCAGAAACTTTTAAATAAAGGTCCTTCATTAAATCAACCTTAAACGACTGGTTGATAGTAAATTTATCGGAATTATTGTCGCGTATGAATTTGTCGGCATTGATTTTTTGGTTGGCATCGCCAGCACCACGTGTACCAATCAACCAGTCGCCATTTTCATTCACACCACGGAATGTTGGTGGCAATGAAAATATGCGTGAAAAATAGTTTTCTTCTGAAGTGGCAGTTTCCGGAAGGTTTCTCCACTTTGCATCGGCAAAATTGAAGGATGAAAAGGAAGTAAGCCAGTCACGTATTTTATAATCGGCATTGAAAAGAAAAGTAATCCGCTCATAAAAGTTTTCTATTGCGGTTCCATTGCTGTGGTTGTAACCAATCCCTGCATAATAGTTTCCTTTTTCGTTTCCACCACTGAAATTGACATTATAGTCTTGCGAAACAGAAGGATCACGCAAATTGACATCAGCAAGCTGAAATTCTTTAAAAATTATTTCCTGGTCATATACTGAACTGTACTGAGCAAGCGGGTCTTTCATTTTTTGCCATCCTTTGTCGAGTAAAAACGCTAAGTCGGTTGTATAAACCATGGGGCTCCAAACTGCGGTTGACACAAGATTTCCATCTAAAACATTTCCGTTGGCATCGAAGTATTTATTGCCGGTTCCATAGGGTTGGGCTGCCGATAAACTGTTCAGGTTTGTTGTGCCCACCATACTTCCATTTTTCGCCTGGTAAATGTTTGAAGAACGCCAATATGCAGTACGCATATAAGTTAGGTAATCCTCTGCCCCTAAAAAATTGTATTCACCTTCATTATAATAGTTTAAACCAACTTTAGCTGATGCTTCGATCTTACTTGTACCTGCTTTTCCTTTTTTAGTTGTAATTAGTACCACTCCATTGTTTGCGCGTGCACCGTAAATTGCTGTTGCACCGGCATCTTTCATCACTTCCATCGACTCAATGTCGTTTGGGTTGATATCGCTCATCGTGCGGATTTGACCATCAACAATAACAAGTGGAGAACCGGTTCCATCCAGGTTGGTACCGCCCCTTAACACCAAAGTAGGCGTAGCTCCCGGGTTTCCCGAAGTTTGTTTTACAACCAATCCAGCAACCGCACCCGAAAGAGCTTGAGCCGGATTGGAGTGCAACCCGATGGAAAGCATTTCTTCATTTACTTTTGCGATTGAGTTTGTCACTTTCGAGCGGGTTTGTTGCCCACCATAAGCCAAAAC
>DAOPKR010000012.1:6017-14820 GCA_035391305.1 Draconibacterium sp. | reverse complement strand
TTGCGATTGAGTTTGTCACTTTCGAGCGGGTTTGTTGCCCACCATAAGCCAAAACAACAACTTCATCAATTGCCGTGATAGATTCGGCAAGCGATACATTGATTACATCAGAATCCCCAAGTTTTACAATGAGTTTCTCAAAACCCATCATCGAAAATTCGAGTTGATTACGTTCAGCAGGAACAGTTATGGAAAACTCTCCGTCCATGTTTGTAATTGTTCCGAAAGTAGTTCCGGATACTAAAACTGCGACTCCAGGGAGCGATTCCCCGCTGCCTTCAACAACAACTTTACCGGTAACCGGTTTTTGTGAAAATGCCTGATAGCCGGACAGAATGAAAAAGACTGTTACAACTGCAATGAGCATTTTTTGAAAGACTTTTTTCATAAATTTAATTTTTAAATTAATGTGTTATGTATTACATAAAGCAGTACAAATATATTTATTCATTTTTAAAATCAAAATATATTTTGCAATATTTGTGGCATTAAGTCTTACATATAAATTAAAATGTTATGAAAACCGGGAATAACGAAACATTGTTTTCCGCTGTGGATACAAGCAGTTTGGTCGATAAAGTGGAAATTAATCTTTTAAATTTTTTTGAAAGCAACAAATTGCAACCCGGAGATTTAATTCCAAAAGAAATTGAACTTGCTTCGGCCATGAAAGTGAGTCGGACAGTCATCCGCGAATCATTGAATAGGTTGAAAACCATGGGGATTGTTGAATCTGTAAAACACAAAGGAACCATAATTAAAAGTCCCGATTTTTCTTCATTGTTGCAAAAATCAATGATTCCGCGCATTTTAGACAACACAACATTAAAGGACATTTTTGAACTCAGGTTAGTACTTGAAATAGGTATGGCTGATTTGATTTTAAAAAATGTAACCCCCGAAGATATCAGAGAACTTGAAGAAATTGTAGAAAAGGAGCCTGAATTATCAGAAGACGTACTTTTCGAAATAAACCACGAAATATTATTTCACGGGAAATTATATGAAATAACAAAAAACAAAACTTTGAAAAACTTTCAGCATATTTTACTGCCTGTTTTTAATTACGCTTATGACAGTGGTTTGATTAACAGGCCAATTTCAAAAAAGAAATATGTGTCGCATATAGGTTTAATTGAAGTTTTAAAAACCGGGGATGCCGATAAATTCAGAAAGGCCATGCGCAAACACCTTGAAAATCATTTTGAGAGGTTGTTTGGTTAAGTAATTCCAATTTTTTAGAAAAAAGATAAAGTTACGGGCCCTAGCAGCCCAGCATCCCGAATTTCCCAACCTGAAGCGTCAAACGGTTCATAATCGATATTTACGAAATTGATATCGTAGAAATTTCGCCATTCAATTCCGCGAATATCCAAATCACGGATGCGGTTGGCAGCAACATTTGTTACTTCAATTTGCAGGTTGTTCTTACCTTTTTCAAGGTTATCTACTTTTATTTTGAAAGAAGGCCCGGGTAAAACACCAAAATCTTTTCCGTTTAGTTTAACACGGGCGCAATCTTTTACAGCACCCAAATCAAGCACTGCATTTTTAGCATCACTCTCCCAGTTAAACTCTGTGTTATATCTTGCGGTCCCGGCAAAACGTCGCGTTTCCATATCGCCCATTTTAGTCCACGAAATAAGCTCATCAGTTTGCAGGTTTCCGGGAAAGACAGGCCCTCCTTTTACAAATGTAATCTGCCACAAACTTCCAATTTTCACTGGCTTTGACGCATCATTTTCGTAACTGAAAGACTTCAGGTTCAGTGCATTTTCAGCACAGTTTACAAATAAACATTGCTCTGGTTGCAATTGTAAATGAATTTTATTTTTGTCTGAATCAGCCACAGAAAATTCCCCGTCCATCGGGTTATAAAAAACATATGATTTTGATGGATTCCCGAGTTCAACCCATTCATCTTTTCCAACTGTATCGGTATTAAAAATCATATACCAGTTTTCGTTGTTCAATTCCAGTTTCAGAAAATGAAACCCTTTTTCAGCGAGTGATTTTTCGCCCGGAATATCACTTTTTGCCAGTTTTTCAGGCACATTTCCAACCCATTTTTCCACAGAAATCCCTGCCTCAATTTGCTTTAGATTTTCTTCCCTTTCTTTTAAATTGAACATACCCGGAACACTTTTTGGAAGTGAATTATCAAAATAAACTTTTCCTCCGGCAGCAATAAATTGTGACAGCTGACTCATGGTTTCCACCGGAATATATTGGGTTTTAGGAATCACAATTGCCTTGTATTTTGCATTTCCTTCGGTTATAACTTCGCCATTTAATATTTTGCAGTTAAGCAATTGTTTGTCTGAAATATAATCGAAAGTATAACCTGCATTGGTAAGTTCTTCTGACAAACCTGAAATTGGATGTTCTTTAAACCAGCCGGCATCTTTGTTCACGCCCAAATGATTAAATAACCGGCCATCGCTGGCAGCCACATCATAATATGGCCAGTAAATTAACAGTTCGTTTTGCGGTGTTGCCTGCTGTAAAATAGTTTGTGAACGTTCGATATATTTAAATAAAGCAGGCATTTCGGGCCAGAGCGGGTTTCGGTTATTAATTTGTGCTGATGCATAAAACAACCAGCCCGGCCACTCTGCATCTTCCGGTGAATAGCAGGTTCCGTGAAAAAACATATGATTTATCCCTGCAAGAAAAAAACGGTTAGTTGCCCGAATCATTTCAGATGTAGTCACCGTCCAATGTTCATCTAGCCAGGTAAAACTTTCGGAAGAAATTAATTTTTTACCAGTAACATGTGCGGCAGAAGAGGCAAATTTATTTACAAAAACGTCAACAGTTCCGGGTTCCACTGTTCTGAAAATTTCGGTTTCAGGAATATCGCAGGCTGCATATAAGTCAAGTATATTTCCCGGAGAACCGTGAGCCTGGTTTCGGTTCAGACTTTTGTGTTCGTGCGCCCAATTTGTCATGGGCTGAATAAATGATTCGAGTACCAAATCGGAAAGTGTTTCGCGGTAATCAGATTTTGCGCGGGCTACTTTTTCGGCATCTGTGCAATCGCCCGATAATTCAAACAGAATTTCTGATAAATCATAACCACGGCGTTTTTTAAATTCAGTTGTGAAATCGGTTGTAAAATCGCCTGTGTATTCAAAAGAATCGTGAAAAAAACAACGCAGTTTTCCTTCGTCAATTCCTAATCGTTTCCAGAATTCAGAAAGATACCAGTCGGTTATTATTTCATTAAAAGTATCAACAGCCCAGCCTTGCCCGCCTTTTGCAGGACGCTTTACTTTATCACCGTTTTTTAATCGTTGGGCCAAATAAATTGCGCCGTTTGCCGGAACCTGAAATTTTTGGTTTATATCTAAAATGGTTGTTTTTCCTTTTTCATCCACAAACGAAGCTGCAGCAATATTTTTCAAATCGCCAGGTAATTGCCATGATTTACCTTTCGACACGGTAATTTTGTTCATTTTCAACGACCACAAACCTTTTTCCTCAGGCACAAACGGACCACCGCAACGCCAGCCACTTCCGGGAGGCAAGTCAACTCCCAGTCCAAGTTTATTTGCTTCTTCAATTGTAAACTTCAGAATTTCAGAAAACTGCGGAGATAAGTATTCAATGAAACGCTCCTCCTCGCCTTTTACACCGTAAATAGAAGTAATCTCAACCCCGCCAATTCCGGCATCAGCCATTTCTTTTAATTCGCGCTTAATATTCTCCTTGTCAACAGCATTTTCCATCCACCACCAGCGGGTCCACGGTTTTGATTCCCGTGTTGGTTCAGGCAAGCCTGGTTGCTGGGCCAAACAAAAGAGGCCTGAAATTGTCAGTAAAAAAAATAAAACAAGACTTGATTTGATTAATTTCATTTTTAAAAAACTTTGTTATTCCTAAAAATATATATTTTCAGTTCATAATCCTGAAATTCATTAAATGAATTACTAGATTAGCAGAATATAAACCAACTAAAACCGAAGCGGGTTCTTAATTCCTGTCGGTTTAAAGAAATATTTAAAATTCAGTTATTATGCAAAACAAATCAAACAGGAGAGATTTCCTGAAAAAGACACTTGCCACCGGTGCCGGAATGATAATCATTCCGACTATTATTCCGGCTTCGGCACTGGGGAAAAATGGTTTTGTGGCACCAAGTAACCGCCATGTAATGGGATTTATCGGAGTAGGTTCGCAAGGGAGCTACAACATGCAAAACTTTATGAAAATACCCGAAGTTCAGGTAGTTTCGGTTTGCGACGTTGATAAAACAAACCGTGAAAAAGCTGCAACTATTGTTAATGAAAAGTACAAAAACAAGGATTGCAGGGATTACAACGATTTCAGGGAATTTCTTACAAAGGAAAAAATTGACGGTGTTGGAATTGCCCTGCCCGACCACTGGCACGGAATAATTTACTCGGCAGTAGCAAATGCCGGATTGGATGCTTATGCCGAAAAACCGCTGTGCCGCACAATTGACGACGGTATCGAAATCGTAAAAGCAGTTGAAAAAAACAATATCGTTTGGCAAACCGGAAGTATGCAACGGTCTTCAGGCGAATTTTTCAGGGCTGTTCAATTGGTTCGGAATGGGGTGATTGGCGAGGTAAAATATGTTGAAGTTGGACTGCCAACCGGTGGACAGGAAAAACCGGCACCTGCACTTGCTGAAATTCCGGAAGGACTGGATTGGGATTTCTGGCTGGGACCAGCACCAAAAGTACCGTTCCGTGGCGTATATCACTGGAACTGGAGATGGATTATGGATTACTCGGGCGGCCAGTTGACCGACTGGGCAGGCCACCACATTGATATTGCACTTTGGGGAACCGACCTCGAACACACCGGTCCTGTTGAAATTGAAGGCAAAGCGGATTACCCGCGTAAAGGGATTTACAATACACCATCGGAATATGACTTTATGTGCACATTCGCAAACGGGCTGAAAATGCGGGTTGCCAACAACCGTAAAATAAAAACAGGCGGTGGCGCTACTTTTATTGGCTCCGAAGGCTGGATAAATGTTGACCGCGGTAAATTGATTGCCAGCGATGAAAAACTGCTTTCTGCTGAAATTCCTGAAAGTGGTTACAAACCTTATCTCAGCAAAAACCATTATCAAAATTATATTGATTGTACAAAAACAAGGGAAAAAACAATTGTTCCGGCAAACACAGGTTTGCGTGCCATCAGTGTTGCCTTGCTTGGTGAAATTGCAATGCTTACCGAAAGAAAAATACAGTGGGACCCTGAAAAAATGGAAATTTTAAACGACGACCATGCAGCCCGTTTATTAAAAAGACCATACAGACAACCCTGGAAAATTGAACAAGTTTAACTTACTATAATCCTATTAAAAAAAGTAAAAATGAAACAAAATAATATTATCAGATTTATTGGATTAGCACTGTCATTACTGGTAATTCTGTCATTTGCATCCTGTAATTCAAAAAACGAATCAGGCAATAAAAATGCAAGAATTAAAGCGTTGATTGTAAACGGACAAATGAATGCCTCGCATGACGACAAGGAATCGACCCCAATTCTTAAAAACATTCTCGAAGTTACCGGAATTTTTAATGTTGAAGTTGCATCAACACCTGCAAAAGGTGGTGACATGACAACTTTCAAACCACAGTTTTCGGATTACGACATTGTTGTGATTGATTACGATGGCGATGAATGGCCGAATGAAACCAAAACCAGTTTTGTTGATTATGTGCAAAAAGGCGGTGGCGTTGTTATTGTACACTCATCAGACAATGCTTTTCCAAATTGGGTAGAGTACAACGAAATGATTGGACTGGGCGGCTGGAATGGCAGAAATGAAAATGCCGGCCCATACATTTACTGGGAAAAAGGCGAAATAGTGAGAAACGATACAGTTGGAAGCGCCGGTCATCATGGCGAGCAGGTGCCGGTTTTGGTTGAAACACGCGATTTGGAACACCCGATTATGAAAGGGTTGCCCACAAGCTGGATGCATGCTCCCGATGAATTGTACGGAAATTTAAGGGGCCCGGGTAAAAACATGAATATTCTGGCAACAGCTTTTTCTGACACAAAAACCGGTGGAACAGGTAAAAACGAACCGGTTCTGATGACAATCAGCTACGGTGAAGGACGGATTTTTCATACTGTTTTTGGCCATATCAACGGAAACGGGCCACACGAACAAATGCTGTGTGCCGGATTTATTACAACACTTCAACGTGGTGCTGAATGGGCTGCAACAGGAGAAGTATTACAGGAAGTTCCCGCTGAATTTCCAAACTTTACAGGATATACAATCTGGGAAAACTATCAGCCACTTTCATTGGATGAACTGGTTTCAGAAATAAAAAAATACAAACTGGGCGACAGCGAAGAAAACTTAACCGCCTTATCGCTGCGAATCAGAAAATCGGACCAGAAACCTGAAACGCTTGATAAGTATGAAAGTGTGATGATCGAAATACTTGAATCAAACGCTACCGACGACGCAAAAAAATATATCTGCCGCGAACTTGGTTTGTGGGGTACTGAAAAATGTGTTCCTGCACTTGAAAAACTAAAAGCTGATAAAAATTGCGGCGAAATGGCTGAGTTTGCGCTGGCGCAGATGGGAAAATAGAAGAAAGGACCGAAGACGAAAATAAAGGAAGGATGCCATCCACCGAAAACTATTGGGGAATGGCATCCTTAAAAACAATTACGATTTAATCATTACCTTTGAGTCAAAAGTGACTAAATTCACTTGTAATTTAAAGTTTTTTAATATGCTTACTAAAAATACTGTAAAGCAATCGATTGACAATCTGCCTAATTCGTTTACGATTGATGAGCTAATTGAACAACTAATATTTGTAGAAAAGGTTCAGGAAGGAATTCAGCAATCGGATGAAGGTAAAACTGTTTCAAATGACGACGTAAAAAGTATGATTGAAAAATGGTCAAGCTAAACTGGACAGAATTATCCACCGAAGATTTAAGACAAGTTTTCGATTATATTGCAAAGGATTCTTCCCGATACGCTTCAATTACTGTTAATAAAATATTTAGCCGGGCACAGGATATTATAGAAAATCCTTATGTTGGGAGAATAGTTCCGGAGTTAAATGATAAAATTATTCGTGAAGTAATTTCAGGGAATTATAGAATCGTATATAAAATTATAAGTAGTTCTCAGGTTGACATATTAAGAGTTTATCATTCAGCAAGATTATTAAAATCTGATAAACTGGAATAATCATCTTTTTTCATATTCAGGATTTCAAGGAAAAGCAAAAAAAATTGTCGCATGAATTATAGAATTAGTGGTATAATACTGGCTGTTCTCCTGTTCATTTTATCTCCGTTTACTGAAGCTCAGAATGTTGCTGAAAGCAATTCAAAAAGTATTCAAACATTTGGTGTGCTTCCTGAAAACAATGCAGAAACCAACAGGATAAACCTGCAAAAAGCAATAGACTGGGCAAGCAAAAGCGGCGCAGCACTTTTTGTTGAACCGGTTGAGAAACCTTATGAAATTGAAGGGGGAATTGTTTTAAAAAAGAATGTTTCGCTGGTTGGGGTGCACGGCCCGGTGCCGCGCGGAACACGTCATTCTGATTTCAAAAATCCGGTTGGCAGTGTATTTTCAATTCGCGACACAGAAAAACCTTTTATTACAGTGGAAAGTACTTCGCAAATAAAAGGAATTCAGTTTTGGTATCCCGCCCAGACTTTGAATAATCCTGAAAAAATAATTCCCTACCCTCCCACCATACAGGTTTCAAAAAACAGCAATACTGAAGGTGTTACCTTATCAAACCTGACTTTCTATGGTGAATATATTGCGATGGATTTTAATGCTTCTGAAGAAAATCCGTGTGAATTAATTTTGATTGAGCATTGTTATGGTTATCCGTTAAGTGGTGAATTTATCAGAATTGACTATTGTTACGACATTCCCAGAATACTGCATTGCCATGTAAATCCGGCTGTTCAGCGCCAGTTGGGCGGGCAGTTTCAAAAGCAGGTTGTTGATGCAGTTGTTGCTAAAAAAAGCTTTTGCTATTCTATTAACCACACCGACAATGCCCAGCTTATTGACTTGTTTACATTTGGAACTTACGGCGGAATTTATCTGGGGCCTGCAACATACGGACAACTCACCAATTTTAATTTCGACTGCGTTACAATCGGAATTCACAAACTGGGTGATAACAACAGAAACCGGAACTGGATGATTGCACAGGGTTCAATCATTGCAAATACAGGCGATAAAATTGAAAATATTCATCCCATTATTATTGAAGGAATGGGACACACTTCGTTATCAAATGTTGAAGCATTTTCGGGCGATAACGGCGCTTTAACCAACTTGAAAGGTTCGTGGGATTTTATGAACATTCGCGGAAATGAAAATTGCACAGTTAGCATAGTTGGCTGCCGGATGCGAAATTACACGTCAGAAAACCCTTTAACAATTGTAAATAAAAATGCAAAAATTCAGGCAGTTGCATGTTTTGACGGACTGGGAAACCCTTTTAATTTAAGTAAATAGATTTTCTGTGAGCACTTACCTTGCAATAAAATTTGTTGATGGTTCAACTTAATTTACTACTCTCCTGCCGCATTTTCACCCGTCCTGCTGAGAGTTGACCCGTCCTGCTGAAAATAAAGTCGCCCTGCTGAAAATATTGATTTCCTGCTAAGCAGGGGGGCAATTTCTACCAGCAGGGAAGCCCCATCATGCAGCAGGACGAGAGAACTATCGGCAGGGAAGCAATTTTTTGCAGCAGGGAGGCACCTCAACCCGCAGGGAAGATTCCGCAGCGGGAGGAGAGAAAGA
>DAOPKR010000012.1:0-5917 GCA_035391305.1 Draconibacterium sp. | reverse complement strand
GCAGGGAAGATTCCGCAGCGGGAGGAGAGAAAGAAAAAGTAACTCAATGATATTTAGTCTGCCAAAATCTACATTTAAATTAAAAACTTTGCCCGCAAAGCAACTTTATTTACTTTCCCAACACTTGTTTTATCTATAATTTCTGCGCGTTTTACTTTCATAGTAATTGCCTCACGAGGCAAAACACCCGAATCAACACTTGATTTTAAAATGTGAATAAGCTCTTTATCTTCAAATTCAGCACCGGGTTTCGGAACAACAATTGCCAGCGGAATCTCACCCCAGTTGAGATCGGGAGCGCCAATTACTGCAACTTCTGCAACACCTTCATGTTTGGCAATCACATCTTCAATTTCGAGCGAGCTCAACCATTCGCCGCCAACTTTTATTACATCTTTTGTGCGGTCGGTAATCCTTATACTTCCGTTTTTATCGACACAGGCAACATCGTTTGTATGAAGCCAGCCGCCTGCCCATAATTTTTCAGAATGAACATGATCTTTTAAATAGCCCTGAGTTAAATACGGGGCGCGCATAACAATTTCTCCGGGTGTTTTATCATCGTTGGGCACGTCGTTTCCTTCTTCATCAACAACCCTGATTTGCACTGTGCCAACAGCTTTTCCGGTCCTGCACCGCAATTCGGCCTGCTCTTCAGGCGAAAGTTCCAAATCTTTTTCAGAAATAAAAGAAAGTGCAGCAACCGGGCAGGTTTCCGACATTCCGTAGCCCACAAAAACATCGATGCCCCGCTTTAAAGCTTCAATTGCAATTGATTTTGGCAGGGCTGCACCACCAATTACACATGTCCAGTTTGAAAGATCGTAGTTTGCCGAGGCCGGATCTTTTAACAACATGTTCAGAATTGTTGGCACACAATGACTAAAAGTAACTTTATGCACATCAAGTAATTTTAGAAGCAGCGAAGGAATGTACCTTCCCGGATAAACCTGTTTAATACCCAGAAATGTGGCAACATACGGGATTCCCCACGCGTGAACATGAAACATGGGAGTTATGGGCATATAAACCGAGTCTTTGTGTAAACGTCCCTGAACGGCAGGTGCTGCAAGGGCAGCAGTTGTAACAAGTGTATGTAAAACCAGCTGACGGTGCGAAAAATATACACCTTTCGGTAGCCCGGTTGTTCCGGTTGTGTAAAATGTGGTTGCGCGGGTGTTTTCGTCAAATTCAGGAAAATCAAATTCGGGAGATGCTTCAGCCAGCATTTTTTCATATTCTCCTTCAAACTGAAAATGATGAGATTCAAATTCGCCACCTTCATCAATCAAAATAAATTTTCTTCCTTCCGAAATCCGGCCTTTTATAGCTTCCAGCAGTGGAAGAAAATCGGTATGGCAAATAATAACATCATCCTCAGCATGTTCAATTGTATAAACCATTTGTTCGGGCGACAATCTCACATTTATTGTATGAAGCACCGCACCCATCATCGGAATTGCATAATAAGCCTCAAGATAACGGTGCGAATCCCAGTCCATTACTGCTACGGTGCTCCCGTATTTCACACCAATTGAAGACAAAACACCTGCCAGCCTGTGAACTCTTTCTTTCCATGTTTTGTATGTCAGGTTTAACTGGTCGCGGTAAACAATCTCCTGCGTTGGGTTACTTACCATAGGTGCTAAAAACAGTTGCTTAATCAGTAGCGGGTATGCATATGCCGAGGGAGTCTGGGCTATTAAATAGTTCATAATGCTTGTCTTGTTAATTTAGTGTTTCTTAAAAAAATACTTCTTTGCGCTAAATGTAACTATGTTTTCAAATTTTCGCAAAACTCAAACTGAATTCGTAAAATTTCAGAAATTTAATCCCAAATAATGTACAGGCAACCCAATAATTATAATTTGCAAGTTTTAAATGCATGGATTCTTATTTTCGCACAAACAATTGCAAAAACGAAAATTGATTTCGAATAACAAATTGATGATGGTAAACAGAACAAAATATGGCTTATAAAAAGATAAAATTCAAAATCAGACACCTGCTGTTTCTTTTCCTGTTATTTATTATTTCCACTGTTATTATTGATTTGATCAGGATCACGAAATATGAAATTATACCGAAGAATTCAGAAGAAAAAATTGATTGCCGTCAGGACAGGGTTTATTTTGACCTTGTAAATGATTCAGCAAAAATCGACTGGAACGACCTGGACGGAACTCTTCAATTTATCAGCAGCGAATATGATTGTTCTGATTTCAGGCTTGTAAACCTCATTCGGATTTTGTATGAATACGGAGACAGAATTCCGGAAGACTACAAATCAAAAATAGAAAATGTACTTTTCAATTTCCGCTACTGGTGGGACGAGCCGGGCGAAAACTCAATGTGTTACTGGAGCGAAAACCACCAGATACTTTTTGCATCAGCAGAGTATTTGATTGGACAAAAATATCCTGACACTGTTTTCAAAAAAAGTGGCTTAACCGGAAAAGAACACATGGAAAAAGCCCGCAAACGAATTCTTGACTGGCTTTTTATGCGCTGGAATTATGGATTTACAGAGTTTTATTCGGGCGTTTATTATAAAGAAGATATTGGTGGAATGATTAATATTATCGATTTGGCACAAGATGAGGAATTGGTAAAAAAGACACAAATCATCATGGATTTGCTTTTTTATGATGTGGCCTCGCAAAACATAAAAACCTATTTTGTTTCGGCGAGCGGGCGCGCATACGAAGGCAACCGCAAAGGCGGCCCCGGCGCCAATCTGGGCGGGCTTACCCGCTTTTTCTGGGGTGACGGCGAAAAACGCGGCGAAGGAATGTTGTACGGAATGGTCGTTTCCAAAAAATATAAATTGCCACCGGTTTTGGCAGAAATTGCCGTCGATTCTTCAAACGTAATCATAAAACAAAACAACGGGCTCGACATTCAGGAATTGAAAACCGAAGGATATTTTGGCACAGATAACCGCAGCATGATGATGCAGTGGGGAATGGAAGCATTTACAAACCCTGAGATTATCCGCAACTCGTTGCAGCACATGCGCAATTGCAACATGTTTTCAAATGAATTTATTGGTGGGTTTAAAACGCTCGATTTTACATTATTGAACTGGTTGCACCTTGAACCTGCGCTTGTACGGATTATTAACCCTCAAAGCAACGGGGTAGCAATTCAGAAAGGGAATACATATACCTGCAAAACCAAAGATTACACGATATACACGGCACAAAATTACCATCCCGGAACTTATGGCGACCAGCAACATATTTTTGGAATGAACATTGGAAATTCATTTAGCATTTTCCACATGCACCCTGCTCTTCCGGCTGATAAAAAATATCAGTCGCCCAATTACTGGGTGGGATACGGACACATTCCGCATGTTGCACAGGATAAAAATGTAAACCTTGCGATTTATAACATTCCGAAGAAGAAAGGATTGATGGAAATGGCGTTGCTTGATTTTACACACGCTTATTTTCCCAAAGATCTTTTCGATACTGTATTCATTTCTGAAAATTATGCAATGGGAAAAAAAGGAGATGCCTATTGCGCATTTATTACCGCAAATCCGTTGGCTTTCAAAGAAAACACAACAGATGATTTGATTCAACCCGGAAAACAAACTTTCTGGATTACAGAAGCGGGTTCACCTTCTGAAGATGGTTCGTTTGAAGCATTCTGCAATCGCATCCGGCAAAACCAAATAAATTTTAATCCAAAAACACTTGAATTAAAGTACTATTCAAACGGTAAAAATTATGAGCTGAAATTTGGTGGCGAGTTTATTTTAAACGGTAAAACAATTGATACAAATTACAGTCGTTTCGATTCACCTTATGTAAAAGCAGAAAAAAAGGACAAAACAATAAATATTGAATTCAACGGAAAATCACTATTTCTTGATTTCGAAAATATGATTAGAAGTTTTGACAAACAATAATTCTAAACCTATGAAAAATGTAATAATTACAACTTTAATAATTATCTCACTTGTTTTGGTATTTGAAAACAGAGGTTTCGCTCAGTCAAAAAAATTAAATACTGAAACTTCTCCAACCGAAATTGGTGAACGAGTTTCAAACAATATTGCAAACCGCCGGTTTGGCTGGCGTTACCAAAAAGTATGCACCTATTACGGAGCGCTTATTTTTGCCGATGCAACAGAAAATAAAAACATTGCAAAACAAGTAACCGATGGATATTCAAAATATTTAAGCGGAAAAAAGAAGCCACATTCCGGTCATGTTGATTATAATGTTTTTGGAATCTGGCCTTTCGAAATCTATCGTCAAACCGGTGATGAAAAATACCTGGCAATTCCAAAAAAACTTGCAGACGGTGAATTTGCAAACCCGCGGGAAGATGGACTGACCGAACTCACCCGTTTTTGGGTTGACGACATGTATATGATTGGTTCATTGCAGGTTCAGGCTTACAAATCAACAAAAAATGAAGTTTATCTCAACCGGGCAGCCTTGCAATTAAAAGTGTATTGCGATAAATTGCAACGACCAAACGGTTTGTTTTTTCACCGCGAAGACGCGCCGTTTTACTGGGGCCGCGGTAATGGCTGGGCAGCAGCCGCCTTAACTGAAACTTTACTGGTTTTACCCGAAACCCACGAATTTTACAAACCACTTCTTGAAGCTTATCAGAAAATGATGCTCACTTTGCTCGATTTTCAGGGCGACGATGGAATGTGGCACCAATTGCTCGATGACCCGGAAAGTTATCCGGAAACAAGCTGCACAGGAATGTTTTTATATGCACTGGCAAGTGGAATTGATAAGGGCTGGCTACCTTCTGAAAAATACCCGGCAAACGTTGAAAAAGCATGGAAGGCGCTTGCAGGTTATGTAAACGAAAAGGGGGAGGTTGAAAATGTTTGCGTGGGAACCAATGCCAAAAACAATAAAAAGCATTATCTCACCCGTCCAAAAAAGACCGGCAATTTTCATGGACAAGCTGCTGTACTTTGGGCTGCAACTGCAATAATGCGACTAACAGAAAATTGAAATAAAGTAATTAACTTTAGGGAAACTTTCAATTTCAATACAATGGAAAGAAGAAAATTCCTTAAAAATTCACTCTTAATGTTTCCGGTTTTAGCGAATCCTGAATTTATTTTTACCGGTTCAAGTATGTATTTACCTAATGTTTTAATACTTGGCGATTCCATTTCGATCGGATACACGCCTTTTGTAAGAGAAATGCTTGCAGGAAAAGCAAATGTTTACCGACCAACTTTCGAAAATGGTGAACCTGAAAATTGCGAAGGCACAACAAAAGGTGTTCAAAATATTGAAAGATGGTTGATAAATAGTGGAGCTGGAAACTCAGTAAACCAATGGGATATAATCCATTTTAACTTTGGATTGCACGACATAAAACATGTCAGTCCGGTAACGGGTGAAAACAGCAATAACCCAAAAGATCCGCTGCAGGTCGACTTAAAACATTATAAAAAGAATCTGGGAATAATAGTTGAGAAACTGAAAACAACCGGCGCAACTCTTATTTTTGCTGCTACCACACCCTATCCCGATGATGTGCAGGGAGTTTTGCGCGATCCGGGAATGCCTGTAAAATACAATTCTGCCGCTAGCAGAATCATGGTTAAAAACGGTATAATAATCAATGATTTATATGCTTTTATGCTGCCAAGGATGAAGGAAATGCAACTTGAAAAAAATGTACATTTTAAACCCGAAGGCTACAAAGCTTTGGCGGTAAAAGTAGTGGAAAGAATCAATGAAATTCTCAGGGATTTGAATTCAAAATAAGAGCAACAAATGTTTAATCGTTAAAAGTTCCAATAAAACTCAGTTTTATTTTTTTAACAATTGTGTGTTTTCCAATAAATAAAGTCTTTTTATTCTTTTTATTTCCTGCTACCCTGTAAAAACCTTGACTTGCAATAAGTTTATCCTTAACTTGA
>DAOPKR010000011.1:54566-57682 GCA_035391305.1 Draconibacterium sp. | reverse complement strand
ATTATTTAAAACAAAAAAGAGGGAACCTCTGTTCCCCCTAATTGCTGTTTAATTCTAAAACTCTATCTATAAAAAAACTATCTTTTATTTACATTTATTTATCTATCTTTTTGAACCACATTCTGTTGCCCATGTTGTAATATTCTTCTTTCAGTTCTGGATTTGAAGCAAGTTGTTCTTTTGTGTATGGATAATACGGCACCATAACGTCTTCGCCCGGTTCCCAATTGGCAGGTGTTAAAACTTTTGACTGATCTACGGTTTGAAGCGCTTCAACAAGTCTCACAACTTCTTCCATATTTCTTCCAACCTGCATAGGATAGAAATTTATCGACCGGACCACATTTTCAGGGTCAATAATAAATACGCCTCTGATATCTTTGTTCGAACTAACAGGCTCGTGCAACATTCCGTATAGTTTTGATGCATTTTTGTTGCTGTCTTCAATTACAGGGAAATTAATTACCTGTTTACCATGGCCCCTGTAATCAATTTCTTCCAGGTGTGCAACCCACATTTTATGTTGGTCAACATTATCGGTAGAGATAATTGCTATTTTCACTCCTAATTTATTGAATTCACCCTGTAAGTTGGCAAGTTCAAGTAATTCGGAAGAACAAACAGGAGTAAAATCCTGTGGGTGACTAAACAGTATCTTCCAGCTTTTACCAAAATCACCCGGAAAGTTTAATTTTCCCTGTGTTGAGTTGGCACTAAATGAAGGTGCCGTTGATCCAATTAATGGAATTTTAGAGCTACTTTGAGCAAATGTGCTGCCCATTAAAAATACTACTGCGATAATTGTCAAGACTGATGTTTTCATAACTATTAAATTTTATGTTTTATAACCTGAACCAAAATTAGGGTAAGCGGACACGAATGTCTTGTATTATTTGCGCAAATACTTGTACTTTATAACTTATTGTAATGCAACAACAGGAAATGCTGATTTAAACCGATTAAGCAACAATTTATGAGTGTGCTGTTTATCTTGTTTTCCGATCTTTTTTTAAAAGTTAAAAACTGAATAAATGTTGTAATCAGAAATGAATATAAATGCTGAAGAAAAAATCGGAAATTTAAATAATATGAAGTAAAATAATATTGCTTGTTTAATTGCTACTACTTTTTTGCAACAACAGACATATCAATTTTTTGAGTTCCCAAATAAAACAGGGTGGCTGCTGCTGCCATAAAAACATGGCTTACACATAAATAATTAAACCATTGGTGCGGAGATATTTTGGTCATAAAAAATAAAGCGGCCAGTGCTGCAAATCCAACGCCGGCAAGCATATATTTTCCTGCTGTATTTTTTGTTTTCAGAAATAAAAACCCTTCCAGCGACAGCACGACGAACATTAGTCCGTATCCGGAGTGGAATTCAACAAAGAAAAAGTTGAGTGTAGTTATTGTAAGCGTTAGGAATGTTAAAAATTCGAGTATATTAATTATACCCAGAACCCTTACAACTGAATCATTAAGCCAAATGCGGGTATGTTCAATAACAGCCCTTTCAACAAACATAATCGAAATCATACTTAAGATCCATCCCGGAAGTTTCCAGTAGAAACTAAATACATACAAAAAAGCATGGCCGATTATTCCACCAAATAACGTGGCCATTGCCATAGTGAAAAAATAGATTTTAAAATAAAGAAATGTCTTGTCCTTTTTACCCGATTTATGAATTCTATATGCTGCAATGAAACAAACTACCGTTACAAGCAAATCAGTAATTGTTACAACCGGTTCGTCAATCCGAATGCCCCAAATATTTATTGTGTTTATTTCATTCATCCTATATTGTGTTAATAAATCTGATAGAAAACGGCTGGCAGTATTTTTAGCAGATTCAATATTATATATACAAACATTAAATAACTATTGTTTTTATTTATTTTCAAAAAGTTGGCTAATTGCGTCCAAGGCTTTTATATTGTTTGAATACGTAAGTCTGAAAAATGAAATGCCGGTTATTTTATCCAGAAATATTGCAACATTGTCGGGTTGAGGCGGAATCCAGGCTTCTTCAAATAGCGTTTTAACTGCATTTGCAGGTTCAATTTTTTCCAGTTCAAAATCAACGGAGCTGTCGTATTTAATAAATATGAACTCATTAACGGGAAATGCCATTTTCATAATCCTGTTATTTATCGGTAAATACTTTATTCTTTTCTCCGGATTCAGGATTATTATTGGATTATTCTCTAATTCGGGATAGTGAGGTTTTAATAAATCAAGCGAACCTTCTTTTACCGACACTGCGATTGGAAATGGGAATGCTTTCAATGTTGATCTCTCGATTGGAACAAAATCATCAGAAATAATTTTAAATCCTCGGGTTTGCATTAACGCTGCAATTGTTGACTTTCCGCTGCCCGGAGCCGCTGAAAAAAGAATGGTTTTATGTCCGTTGGAAATTGCCGAAGCGTGCACTGTCATAAGCCAATCGGCTTCTGATTTATTGTGGAGTACGTTAACAAGTTCGATAAAAATTCGGCCTTTTGTTAAATGGCTTTCATCTTTATCCCAGCTACCAATTATTTTTTTGTCTATACGGAAATATACTTTTTTATTGTAAGTAAATAATTCAAAACAAGATTTGCCGGTAAATTCTTTATTGGTCTCCAAATGTTTAATCAGCGGATGAATATAGTTTTCAAGCCACTGAGTTTCAAATGAAAACTCAATTACCTTATTTTTCATGTCATAACAATGTGTCGAATAAACAGGATAATCATGAAAGTAGATTTCTTCTTCCGGTTTTTCAATATTTTTAACAGGTTCATCCAACTTATTCATTTCGATGATCTTTTGTCTCACTTCTACTGTAAACTTTAAGCTTTCATCATAGCTTAATCCATACCTGGCAGAAAAATCTTTTGCAATTGTTTCTGATTTACTGCGTTTCATAATTTTCCTGAAAACAAACCAGGCCGGTTCTTCAAGAGAGAAATATAAGTTGCTGTTTTGAAACCAAATCAGGCATGAATTTCCAATTTTCTTTTTAACGAATTTTATGTTCATCACGAATTAACATTAAATGATTTAGTTTCAATAATGATTGCTAAAATAAAAACTATCTGCAATTAAACAGAAATTCAAGCCATAAT
>DAOPKR010000011.1:49176-54466 GCA_035391305.1 Draconibacterium sp. | reverse complement strand
TATATCGAATTTTTAAGGCAAATAAATCAATAGATTTGAAATTTTCATATCCATTTTTATTTCTGATAAGTTCAATTTTGACATACTTAAAATTTCACTTTTTTGAATTATGGTAACGCAGGAATTTTGGTTTAAATGGCGGAGAGAGAGGGATTCGAACCCTCGGTCCCGCGATGCGGGACAACGGTTTTCGAGACCGCCCCGTTCGACCGCTCCGGCATCTCTCCGATTGTGCTGCAAAATTATAAAAATTTCATTTTGTTCCCTAATCGCAATTAAAATCTGAATTTCGCTAAAGCCTAAAATCCGGCATTGCTAAAAACTCAACTTCAACAAAATATTTTTCATTAGCTTTGGCGGCTTAAATTTAAAGACGCATGAAACAGTTCATTTTTCTAACCGGATTTATTCTTATTCTATTTTTAACTAATTGCAGTGGTCCGAAATTAGCTACAACGCCAGTAATTTCGGGTAAAACAGTAGCAGAAAATGAAATGGCAGCCGGTAATTTTGCACAAGCAGTTAATGCCTGGAAACAATATTTCAGCCAAACTCCACTTGAACAAACTACTGGTGATGAATTTGCACGGGCTGCCCAGTCGGCTTTTAAAGCGGGCGATCAAACACAGTCGGTAAATTGGTTCGACCAGGCACGTTACAAAAATTTTGCTGATGCAGAAATGTATTTAACACTCGCAAAAATTTACAATTCACAACAGAATATATCAAAAGAACTTAGTGCCCTGGAGTTCTGCAAATCCAATTTTGCAGACAATCTTAATGCGGTAAATATGCGTTTGTTTGAAATTTATTCTGAGATAAAAATGTTTGATGAAGCGCTTGTTTCATGGTCAGAAATGGATGAGAATTCAAAAAGTGAAATATCGAACCTGAAAAAGTATTTCAGCATCAATAAAGCTATGGAAAACACTGATATTTGTGATTCACTTTCGTTGGTTATTCTTGACAAAGAGCCTGCAAATGTTGATGCTTTGGAATGGAATGGCAATAAATTTTATTGGCTTGGTGAAAACCGTTACCAGCGTGAAATGGAAAAATACAACAAGAATAAAACCAATAAGCAATATAAAATCCTTTTAAATGAACTTGATTTGGCAACCGCTGATTTTAAAAAGGCTCTACCGTATTTTGAAAAACTTTGGACAATTGAACCGGGAGAAAAATATGCTAGTTACATGGCTAATATTTACGCCCGTTTTGGTGATGAAAATAAGGTGAATTTTTACAAAAAATATATGAAGTAGGATCAGTAAAATGAAATCTATTTTGATCGAAAAAAATTCAAATTTGAAATACTGTTAATGTTGTAACCACAAGCAAGTATTTTCAGATTTCCGTTTACAAATTCAATACCCGCACCTGCTTTAAAACTACATTCGTTTGTACATTTAAAAGTTTTGGCAGCAACTTTTTTTAGCAAAAAAGTTCCATTTGATTCTTCTGTAACTGTATATAAATCAGCAATATTCTCGGCGGCTTTGGTTTGTCCCAGCCCAATTAAATACAATTTTTCGTCAATATTGAGCAGGTTTATATTTTGATAAGAATGCCATTCATTATTAATCCAATCTTTTTTCGAAATGCTTTCAGTATCAATTGAACTGATTTTTTTGAATGCTGAATTGTTCATCTTCTCTAAATCAACAGAATAAAAATCAAGGTGTTTTGAATCCCAGTCGCCAACAACTATGAGAGTTTTGTTTTTGAATTTTGTAATTCCAACACAACCCGCTGTATTTCTTAACGGTTCGCCACTTCTTTCGACAACAGCAATTGGTTTTGCAAATGGTTTTTCAGGTTCAGAAATGTCATAAATGCAAACTTTCGATTTGTTTTTTGCTGAATTATCTTCAATTCCAACTGCCAGATAATTTTGAAATATCTGAAATCCACCGGCATGTTTGTATGGTTTCTCCATCAACTTATTAATCGAAACCACCTTTTTTTCAGTACCTAATCTCACAACTGAACAGTATGAATATGTGTCAGAACTTCCCGTCATAAACACATATTTTCCCTGTTCATTCTCAAACCCCTGAATTCCCTGAAGATGTCCGTCAGTATTATTTATTTCAAATTCGTTAGAAAAAGATATATTTTCAGGGGTGGCTTGAATATTATTAAATTCAGAAATTAAATCGAATTTTTCAGTTTCAGAAAAATTTGAAAAAAAGGTTGATAAAATGAAGGTAATAGGGAAAAGGATATTGATTAAAATCATACCTGGCTAATTCAGTCTTTAAATATTTCTGTTCCGTCTGAAAATCGTGCAAACCTTCCTGTTTCATTTCCATGCACCATATCAGAGCGATTCCACGGCCAGCCGCCAAATTGGGTTTTACGGTAATCGGCAAAAGCTTCCTTGATTTCGGCCATATTATTCATCACAAACGGGCCATATTGTTCAACCGGTTCGTTTAATGGTTTTCCTTGCAACAGCAGCAATCTGGCAGGTTTGTTGCCATTTTTAATATTGATTTCAATGCCGGCATTCAACTCTAAAACCTGATTAACAGCAACTGTGTTGGATTCAACTTCAATACTTTCCCCTTCAAAAAAGTAAAGTGAGCGGTTTACTTTTCCAGTAGCTGTTGGGATTTCCCAAACTGCATTTTCTTCAAGTTTAATTTGCCAGATATTTACTTCGTTTTCAGGGTTTGCGGCCCATGAATCGGGTGCAGGATCAGGTGCTGAATAATTTTTATAATTTCCGGCAACGAGTTCAATTTCAATATTTTTCTGATTTACGTCCTTGAATTTGATTTTTGGGATTGAATCTTCCCAAAGCATTTTGAATGCGGGTGCTACAAACTTATTTTTTGCGGGTAGGTTGAGCCAAATCTGGAATAATTCTGTTGTGTTTTTTTCATTTTCTTTCAATAACGGAAACATTTCGGAGTGCTGCAACCCTCTTCCAGCGGTCATCCACTGCACGTCACCGTTGCCATATCGTCCGGCTTCTCCATTCGAATCAGCATGGTCAACAATTCCCTGCAAAACAAAAGTTACTGTTTCAAAACCACGGTGTGGGTGCGACGGAAAACCAGGAACAGTATCGCCATGATACATTCTCCAGCCATCTTTTGTCACAAAATCGTTTCCGATATTTCTTCCTGCAAGTGATGCTTTGGGGCCCAGTTTCCCATTTCCTTCAGGGTAAAAATCGAGATGGTGAACACAAAACAGAAACGGATCCTGTGTTTCCCAAGGAAAACCTAATTTTTTAGTTTTAATAATTGCTGAAGGTTTCATACTTAACCCTGATTGATTTCTTTCAAAGTTTTTTCAATGCGGCCGATATAATTATCAATTTGTTCGGGTTCTTCAAAACCAACAATCATCATGTCAACACATCCCAAACCCAAAACGAAACGCAACGAATCATCTATTTTTTTACTGTCATTTCGCAAATTTCCGTCGCCAACAAGTTTCATCCCAATTACACCTTTGCCGGCCCTGTGTAATTGCTGAATTAGTTCCACAACTTCTTTAGGGTCAGGTTTATCCATCGCCATTCCATAAGGATTAATACGGGCATGAAGTACGTCAACCCACGGACTTTTTATTGCATCTTTCATTGCATCCGACGAATGTACCGAAACACCGTGTGCGCGAATAATTCCTTTGGCTTTTAAATCTTCCAAAATGTCCATTTGTTTTTTCTGTGTTTCTGTCCAGTTTTCGTCAACCATACAGTGAATCTGTACCAGGTCGATATAATCGGTTTTTAATTCTTTTCTGAACCGTTCAACTACAATATTGGCATCAGGACGCTCCGGTTCAGGTATTCCGCCACCGCGCACCCATATTTTTGAAGTAAGCGTATATTCACTCCTGTTTTTCTTTGCCAAAGCTTCGGCAACAATACCGTGTGTACCGTAACTGTCGGCACAGTCAAAATTCCGGATTCCCCTGTCGTAGGCATGTTGCAGGAGCGCAAGGCTTTTTTGTTTATCCTGTTTTGTCAGAAACGAAGTTCTGTTTCCTGCGTGCACACCGGTACCAATTCCAAGCAGCGATGTTTTTACTGCTGATTTTCCAAGTTGAATTTCCTGAGTTGGATTATTTGATGAAAATCGTCCGGGACTGGCAGCAAACAGTGGATTTGAAAATAAAACATGGGCTGTGCCTAATCCTAATGCAGTTACAAATTTTCGACGGTTCATATTTATTTTTTCCATAACTATAATTTTTATTGTGAATTATTATCAATTACTATTTTTCTTGTTTGACTAAAACCTTTTCCTTCAACTTTTAACAGATAAATTCCTTTTTTTAATCCGGAAACATTCAGTATTAATTTATTAAACTGTTTTTGAGGAAATAAGTTTAATTTCTGTCCTAATATATCATATAACGATACCTTAAACTGTTTTTCTGTATTCAGTTCGATATAAAGGTTTTCAGAGGCCGGATTGGGGTAAATTTTTAAAGTCAATTCCTTAAGATTTCCAGCAAGTACTGTGTTTCCACAAAGTCCTGTGGTAGTTATACCCAGCGTATTAAATTTATTGTGGATTGATGAAAGCAGCGAATATTCATTGTATTTATCCTGTCCGAGTTCCCAAATCATAATTCCATCAACATTTTCTGCGGCCAGTTCAACCTTCATTTCAATTGTTGGCCGTCCGTTGTAATAAGCTTCACCAACCTGATCCAAATCGGCATATAAAATATTTTTATTTACCATTTCGGAATAAGAAAATTCAGTTACATTTTCTGTATCTCCGAAATTGTATCCATAAAAAGGCACACCTAATTGAAGTTTATTTGAAGCCACACCCTGATTTTTCCAAAAAGTGACTGCCTGTCTGGCAAAATCAAAGGAGCTGTGTTGACCGGGATTATTTGGCGCCCAGGGTCCTGTTTTGTCGTACGCCATTATATTTATAAAATCAAAAGCCTGCAGAGCATTGTTTGTAATTTTTGAATATCTGGTAGTAGCTGGTAAAGCAGCGGTAAACAGTTTATTATATTTTTTCAGTGAGTCGCTAAGTTGAATGACAAAATCGCTGTACCCTGCAGTAACTGCATCCCATTCGAGATCAAAATCAACGCCGTCAAGTTGATGTAATTCAACAAAATCAATGATTTCTGATATCATAACCGGACGATTGGCCGGAATATCGATAAAGTTGGCCCAGGTTTGCATTTGCGCAGGACTTAGTACTCCGCCGCCCAACGATATTAAAACTATTATGTCCGGATTATCTTCTTTCGCCTTGTTTATTACAGATGCAAAACCGTTGATTTTCAAATTTCCGTTTGA
>DAOPKR010000011.1:38226-49076 GCA_035391305.1 Draconibacterium sp. | reverse complement strand
AAATTCTGAAAATCAACAAACAACCATTTAAATTTCGAAACTGAATTTTTGTATTTCACTTCATATTCCATTTCTCCGTAATATGATTCATTTGCCAAATCCATCCAAAACGAACCATCCTCTTCTTCGAAAAGATATTTTATATCGCTTGAATCGATCAAAATTTGTCCGTTTCGAGTCAGCAATTTTTTAAGATGAACAAGCAGTTTTTTCAACCCTTCCAGTGTTTCTCCTATTCCTGCACCGTTCATCAAAAGTAAAATGGTATCAAATTGAGTTTCAGAATAATTAAAAATATCAGCACACACAACCTTCGAAATATCTCGTTTTCTTAACACTTCACATGCTTTTTCCGATTTCTCGAGTGCTGTAATATCAAAACCTTTTTCCTGCAGAATTACTGAATGACATCCGGCGGCAGCGCCAATGTCAAGAATTTTTCCCCTGCAATTTTCAAGGGCTGTAATTTCTATTTCCGGCATATCATTTTCGGTTCTGAACAAATAAGAAACAGGGATTTTTTCATCCTCAGTATAATTGCTGTTTACAATCAAGTCGGGTGCTTTCCCTTTTTCAAAATAGTCGTGAATTGCTTCTCCAAACGGGTCGTTCATAATGTGATTTTTGTGCGAAGTTAAAACTTATTTTTTCCTATTTTTGGCTCTAATAAAACCAATAATCAAATGAAAATAATTCTTTATCTCTTTCTTGTTATTACTTTAATCCCAATCCTTGCAATAGGCCAGCAAAAAACTGAAATTTCAGATTGGCGCGGACCAAACCGCGATGGTATATTTTCTGCAGAAAATCTTCTAAAACAATGGCCTGAAAATGGCCCGGAATTACTATGGTCTTTTGAAGGGCTGGGTTCTGGTCACAGCAGCGTGGCCGTGGCAAACGACAAAGTTTATGTAACCGGAATAAAAGATACGATCGTTTCAGCCGGAACACTTTATACTTTCGATTTAAACGGAAAATTGCTTTGGCAAAAGGAATATGGCAAAGATTTCAGCCTGAATTTCCATGGAACGCGATCAACACCGGTAGTGGTTGACGATTTAATTTATATTGAAAGTGGAATGGGCGCGGTTTATTGCCTGAATGCGGAAACCGGTGAGCAGGTTTGGTCGGTAGATTTTATTAAAGATTTTGGGGTTGATTCGGTTATTCAGTTTGGTTATGCCGAATCGGTGTTAATTGATGGAGGCAATTTAATTTGTGTTCCGGGAGGTAAAGAAAACAATGTGGTTGCACTCAATCGTTTTACCGGTAAAAAGATTTGGAGTTCCAAAGGTTTTGAAGAACCGGCAACCTACAATTCGCCCATTCTGATTGATAGAAACGGCCGGCGTTTGGTAGTTGCAATGTCAGCAGGCTCGATTATTGGAATTGATGCCGGTACAGGCGAAATGTACTGGAGAGTTGAGCAAACACAGCAAAATAAAATACATGCCAACACGCCTCTTTATTTCGATGGAAAACTGGTAGTTGCAAGTGCCGGGCGCGAGAATACTTCGGGAATGGTACAACTGCAACTTTCAGAAAACGGAAAAAATGCGGAAGTGGTTTGGAGAAATAAAAAACTAATCAATCTTATGGGAGGGCTTGTTCGAATTGATACCTGTTTATATGCTTCGGCATATTTAAAAAACGACTGGCAGGTAATAAACTGGAATACCGGTGAAATGTTGGTTCAAAATAAAGATTTGGGTGGAGGTTCAATAATTTATGCTGACGGAATGTTTTATTGCTATGCTGAAAACGATGGGGAAGTGGCGCTTGCAAATGCATCTCCTGAAAAGTTTGAAATTGTCAGTAGATTTAAAGTTCCGCTGGGAACCGACCAGCATTGGGCAAGATTGGTGATTGGTGATGAAAAATTATTTGTGAGACACGGTGATGCGCTGATGGTATATAAAATAGGAGAGTAGTTAAAATGGAATATTTTCCTAATCAATCATATTCAGCCACTTCAATAAATTAAATGTAAGATTGAATATTACAATTATTAAAAATCAGACTATAATTTCTCCAATGAGATAAGTTACTGCTTTCCCACCGATTTCAACCCGTTCGTCTAAATTTTTGCAATGCAAAACTCCGCCACGCGCAGAGATTTGTTTTGCAATCATTTCTTTTTTATCCAGTTCTTTCGACCAGTATGGAATCAGCATTGTATGAGCCGAACCGGTAACAGGGTCTTCGTTTACACCCACTGCCGGGGCAAAAAAGCGGGAGACAAAATCGTATTTTTCTGATTTCGAGGTACAGATTACACCTCTTGTTTTTGCTTCTACCAACTGCTGAAAATCGGGTTTTAACTGTGAAACCGTGCTTTCGTTTTCAAAAATGAGCATAAAATCATCACGACCTTTAATACATTTTTTAGGTTGAATATTAAAAGCAGAAATCAAGTCTTCCGGAATTTCAATTTCAGATATTTTTGAAGCAGGAAAGTCGAGGACAATCAAATCGTTTTCTTTTTTAACTTTCAGGATTCCGCTGCGGGATTGAAAACGAATTTCGCTTTCATTATAGTTTAAATGTTGAAATAATACGTGTGCCGATGCCAGAGTTGCATGTCCGCAAAGTTTTACTTCAGCCAGCGGTGTAAACCAGCGAATTTGAAAACCGGTTTCAAGCGAAATAAAAAATGCAGTTTCAGAAAGGTTGTTTTCCAAAGCAATTTTTTGCAAGGTTTCATCGGGAAGCCATCTTTTCAAAGGAATTACAGCAGCCGGGTTTCCTTCAAAAATATTTTCAGCAAAAGCATCAACCTGGTAGATTTTGAGTTTCATTGGTATAGTTTAAAGTTTAATCCCAATAACTATCGGAACAAAGTTAAAAGGAAAAATTTTATCGATTGCAATAAATCTTCAGACTTCCGGCCTTCAACTTTCCTAAAATTTCACTGTCAACTTTAAATTTACACGTCTGCCGGTTAGATAATTGGGCACACCAAACTGGTCGCCCTGCAGGCTTGAAACCCAGAAATAGGAAATTGTATTGTTGAGGTTCAGCAGGTTAAATACTTCAAGGCTGACCCACATATCAGAAAAATGACGCAAAACAGTACGATCAACCGGTTTTGCCTCACTTATAAAAACTTTTGAAAATCCGAGGTCAATGCGACGGTATGACGGCATTCTGAACGTACTTTGGTAGCGTTCGCCATTTGGCGGGCCGGTTGGAAGTCCGGCACCATAAAAACCTGAAAGCTGCATTTTGTAGGTTGGGTTTCCGGGGAGGTAATCCTGAAAAAACAGGCTGAAATTCACCCATTGGTCTGATGGGCGTGGAATGTAACCGTGCCCGTCCATAAAAATGTCTTCTTTGGTTTGCATAAACGACAAGCTGGCCCACGATTGCACCCCGCTAACAAACTCTCCGTTTATTTTCATATCTAAACCTGTTGCGTATCCAACGGCCTCATGTTCAGGAAGGTATTTGATTCGCACATTATCAACTTCGTATGGAATCAACCTGTTCATGTATTTATAATATGCTTCAGAAGTAAACCGAAACGGGCGGCCCCAGGCTGTAAAAATCAAATCTGATCCGGCAACTACCTGATAAGAACGCTGTGCGCGAGTGTTGTAATTAATTGTTCCATCGGTAAATAGCATCTCTTTAAAAAATGGAGACTGATAATAAATTCCGCCTGAAAGCCGGAATGATATTTTATTTTTCCAATCGGGGTAAAAGTTTATTGTACCCCGCGGGCTAATAAGAAATTCATCATTAAAATCCCAGTAATTTACCCGAACTCCTGCATTTACATATAAATCGCCCCTTTTTATCGGTACACTCCATGTATCCTGGATAAAACCTGTTATTCGGTTTGAATTGATTGAATTCTTACTGTTTAGTGTATAGTAGAGTTTTACTTCAGAATCGGAATAGGGAATTGAATAACCCGTGGAATCCCTGAAAATCCATTCGTTAATTTTATTTTCTATTGCTTCGTGCTGGAATTTCACACCCCAGTTAATCAGATGGTTTTCTGAATTATACGCTCCGCGGTGTGTGAAATTATAAACTGTTGAATTCAAATAATTGCGTGCATGATTGATAAACGAACCGACACCAAGATTTAAGACACTGTCGCCATATTCTTCCGACGACATATCGCGTTCGAGCTGATTAAGGTAATAATCGCCAAGTATATCGTAGGTAACATTTTCTTCAGCATAATATGCCGAGGCAATAAATTTCAGGTTTAAAGCATTGTTTGGGTGGTAGTTGGCTGAAAAAGCCCCCAGGTAAGTTTGGAAATCATCTACTTCCTGTCCATCAAAATAAATAGTTGTATTAAGCGGGGCATCCCAGGTCCCGAAAGTGGTTCGGCGGGTTTCAGGTTTAAAATTGTATTGGTTTTGTGCTATATTTCCCAAAAACGAAATATCTAATTTTTCATTTACTGAATAAGTAAGATAAGTTTGAAAATCAAGGAACTCAGGATTATATTCACCCTGCTCATCCAAACTCCCCAATAAATATTTACTTGTTTTATATCTGATACCCGAAATATGTGCCAGTTTTCCGTTCAAAGACGCATCTTCAACATGTGCGGTTGCTCCCAGCAGACTTGCCGTGGCAGAGCCATGCAGCTCGCTGGGTTTGCGGTATTTTATGTCAAGCACCGATGACATTTTATCGTCATATTTTGCATCGAATCCACCGGCTGAAAATTCGATAGTTGAAACCATATCGCTGTTAATAATGCTCATTCCTTCCTGTTGACCTGATCGAACCAGCATTGGCCTGTAAACTTCGATATCGTTTATGTAAACCATGTTTTCATCAAAATTACCGCCGCGAACTGTGTATTGCGAGCTAAGTTCGTTATTTGATGAAACACCTGGCAATGTTTTGATAAGCGATTCAACAGCACCCGTTGAGGAACCTGTAATCTGGTCAAGCATTTTTGGATCGATTCGCGTAACGTTTCCTCCTTCACGTCGGTTTTGTGAAATGGTAACTTCTGCCAGTTTCAGGTTCGATTCCGGCATTGTGATTTTTAAGGTTATATTTTCTTCAGGTTTTGCAAAAATACTGTCGGTAACCGTTGAATAACCCAGAGAAGAAAAAACAATAATTATTTTTTTTTGTGCCGGAACGCGCAAAATAAATGTGCCATCACGTTTCGAACTGGTTCCCAGAGCATAATCTTTTAATGAAACATTAACCATGTCGAGCGGTTTGCCGGCCTGATCGGTAATAACACCTTTTAATGTGGCATTGTTGCTCTGGGCAGAACCTGCCAGTGCAAAAACTATTAAAAATGTGGTAATAAGTAAAGCTATTTTCATAGATGGCGCAAATCTAACAAACGAGTTTAATAATCAACTTTATATTGATAAATAAATTGTGCAATGACGTAAGTTTTAGAATCCGGGAGCCGGACTTTCCTGAGTCCGGTTTTCAAAATCATTGACTTAGGAAAGTCAAAGTCCCATCACCGCCTTCACTTCACAATCTTTTTTGGTTTGAACCGGAATTTTATCCCCATCAATTTTAACTCCATCAATCCACAATTCTTTTACACCTTTTGAAATGTGATTTGGATTTTGAATTTCGATATTAAAAGTTGTTCCCCTGAATTTTCGGGTGACTTTAAATCCATTCCATTCTTTTGGAATACATGGATTTACAATCAATCCGTCATAATCAGGTTGTATTCCAAGAATGTATTGCGAGATTGCGTAAAAGTTCCACGCTGCAGTTCCGGTCAGCCATGAGTTTTTTGCTTCGCCCGGTTTAAAAGCATCTTTCCCGGCAATCATTTGCGAATAAACATATGGTTCGGTTTTGTGCAGGTCACTAATTTCTTCAAGATACGACGGACAGATTTTTTTGTAGTATTCCCAGGCCATTTCACCCCGGCCAATTTCGGTTTCGGCAATCATTATCCAGGGGTTGTTGTGGCAGAAAATACCTGCATTTTCCTTGTATCCGGCCGGATAGCTCGATATTTCGCCATATTCGATATAGTATTTTGTAAATGCCGGATTGTTTAAAACAATACCATGTTCGCAATCGAGGTATTTTTTTACCGAATTCATGGCTTTTTCAACCATTCCCTTTTCTTTGCCAATTCCCGCCATTCCGCACCAGCCGTTCGATTCAATGAAAATCTTGCCTTCTTCGTTTTCTTTTGAACCTATTTTTTTCCCGTAATAATCGTAAGCACGGATAAACCATTCTCCATCCCAACCATGTTTTTTAATGGCGTCAACCATTTCATCCACATGTTTCAGCGCCCGTTCAGCTTCATCTTGTTTATTCAGAACTTTACATAGTTCAATATAATCCCTGCCATAAACCACAAACAGACCTGCTATCATCACCGATTCTGCTTTTGAACCTTCTGTTTTGTTTTCGGTAGTTTGAAATGATTCATTGGGGTCGTTTGAGAAACAGTTGAGGTTTAAACAGTCATTCCAGTCAGCACGGCCAATCAAAGGTAATTTATTTGGCCCTAAATTGTTGATTACGTGATCGAAAGAAACTGTCAGATGGTCAAACAAAGTGCGGGCGACACTAAAGTCATTGTCAAAAGGAACCATTTCATTAAGAATGTCTAAATCCCCGGATTCCTTGATATAGCTGACAGTTCCCGCGATTAACCACATTGGATCGTCGTTAAAACCGCCGCCAATATCATTGTTTCCCTGTTTTGTAAGTGGTTGGTACTGGTGATAACAACCACCATCAGGAAACTGTGTTGATGCAATATCGATAATCCTTTCACGCGCCCGTTCAGGAATTTGGTGAACAAACCCTAGTAAATCCTGGTTCGAATCGCGAAATCCCATTCCACGTCCGATTCCACTCTCGAAAAACGAAGCGGAACGTGAGAAATTAAAAGTAATCATACATTGATACTGGTTCCAGATATTAACCATCCTGTCCAGTTTTTCATCGCCTGAATCAACCTCGAAAATACTGAGCAGGTTATCCCAGTATTCTTTTAATTCAACCCAGGCTGCATCAACTTTTTCAGCGGTATCAAACTTCGAAATGGTTGCTTTTGCTTTGGTTTTGTTGATAACTCCTTTTGACTCCCATTTTTCGTCTTCCTTGTTTTCAATGTAGCCAAGAACAAAAACAAAATCCTTTGATTCTCCGGGTTTTAGTTCGATTTCGACATAATGCGAAGCAATTGGCGACCAACCGTGCGCCTCCGTCATTCGCGGCTTTCCTTCAGCTACAACCTGCGGCTCATCAAATCCGTTATACAAACCAAAAAACGATTCCCGATCGGTATCATAACCCTGAACCGGTACATTTACCGAATAATATGCAAAATGGTCGCGGCGCTCTTTATATTCGGTTTTGTGGTAAATTACTGAATCTTCAATTTCAACTTCGCCTGTTGAAAAATTGCGTTGAAAGTTTTCCATGTCGGAGGCAGCATTCCAAAGCGCCCATTCAACAAAAGAAAACAGTTTTATCGATTTAATTTCTTTTGAATGGTTTGTCAGCGTTAGTTTCTGAATTTCTGCATGGGTTTTTAATGGCACGAAATAAAGAACTTCGGCAGAAAGCCCGTTTTTCACACCTTTAATTTTCGTGTAGTTCATTCCGTGCCGGCATTCGTAACTGTCGAGTTGCGTTTTTACAGGTTTCCATCCCGGCGACCAGGTTGTTTCTCCATCTTTTATATAAAAGTATTTGCCGCCATCGTCCATTGGAACGTTATTGTACCTGTATCGCGTGAGGCGTCGGAATTTGGCATCTTTATAAAAGGAATATCCTCCGGCAGTATTTGAAATAAGTGAGAAAAAATCTTCGTTTCCGAGGTAATTAATCCATGGCCAGGGAGTTTTAGGGTTAGTAATTACATATTCCCGGTTTTTGTCGTCGAAGTATCCAAATTTCATAATATTGGTTTTGTCAAATTTTCGTCAAAAGTAATTGTTATTGCAAATTGAACAAGTTGATAAATTTGGTTTATTTAAAAAATACCCGGAACAAAACAACTATTCCAGGTATTTGCGTGGTAACTCACTAATATTTTCAGAACTGGCGTAGTATCCAATAATATGTTTTGTTTTTTCTTTCCCAAATTAGAGGGGCTGTTTATTTTTATTTCGTAATTCCTGGCCAGTCGTCAGTTCTGAAAGGATTTGCAGGCAGTCCCTCAATATTATACAAATTCACGTCATCAGGATTATTTGCCCAGCCATATCGAACTGATTTTGGATCCTTTATTTCTTCAGAATAAACAACTACTGTTTGTTTGTCAACGATTTCGGCTTTTGCCCATTTAAATTTTTTATCGGAGCCGGCAATAGCAAAACCTTTTAAATAGCCGTATTTGTCTTTTACCTTCAATCCCGAACCGGTTTCGGAAAAAGTAATAAATGCTTTTCCGTTTTTAAATTCAACCGATTTAAACATAGGACCTGAAAAAACTATGTCTTTGTTATAAGCAACTTTCAACGCATTCAAGGCCAGTCTTTTGCCTACATCCTGCTTGTTCTTTGGGTGAATGTCATTTGCTTCGCCAATATCAATTGTTAACGCCATCCCCGTGTTTGGCAGCGAAAGTGTTTTGGTTTGTGATTCTCGTAATTCGGCCCAGTTACTTTCAGCAGGTATTTCAACAGGAGCAGTAAAGTTGGCAAGTGAAACAAAGAGAAATGGGAAATCTCCCTGATTCCAGTGCTTCCGCCAATCTTTAATCATATCAGGAAAAACACGCTGATATTGCTTTGCGCGGTCGGAATTTGATTCGCCCTGGTACCAAATCGCCCCTTTAATTCCATAAGGTAGAATTGGGTTTATCATCCCATTAAAAAGTAGGGTTGGGTAGGAGTTTGGGCCTATATTTAAAGTACTCAAAGTTGCCTTTGAAATCCGAAATTTCCAATCGCCGGCTATATCAATCTTTTCGTTTTCAAAACCCAAGTACAATTCTTTTGGATCGCCCCAGATTCCACCGTTTCCGCCAGTATCGTCAACTCTTACGGCAATCATGTTTTTTCCAGGCTTCAGAATTTTGCTTTCAATTGAATAAACCCTGTCTTTGTCATAACTATCTGTTTTGCCTACTTCAACGCCATTCACAAAAGTTATGTCTGAGTCATCAATTTTGCCGAGATGCAAAGTTGCGTTTGTATTCGACTGAGCTTCGTTTAAAATTATTTCCTTACGATACCAGCCAATTCCGTCAATATCACTGTAACCTTGTTGCTCCCAATAAATTGGCGTTTTAATGGTCTTCCAGTCAACGTCGTTAAAATCCGTGGCTGCCCAAACTGCTTTACCGTTAACTATCCCCATATCTTTTTCAGGAATTTCTCCACCCATAATTTTTTTTATTTGAGCCATTTTTTCTTCTCTGTATTTGCTCATATCCATTTGTTGCAATTCAGCGAGATCTCCTTTTAAATCCGGGTCTTTCGAAATAGTTTCGGCGCTCGACCAGGTTTCTGCAACCGTTCCGCCCCACGAAGTATGTATCAACCCAACCGGAACATTCAGTTCTTTAAAAATATCGCGCCCAAAGAAATATCCAACTGCCGAAAAATTACCTACAGTTTCAGGTGAACATTCAACCCATTCGCCTGATGAAATATCTTCATTGGGGAATTGAGCCACGGTTTTTGGAACTGTAAATAAACGGATTTTTGGAAAGTTGGCTGCGGCAATTTCATTTTCGGCATTTACGGAATTTGCAACCTGCCATTCCATGTTTGATTGGCCTGAACAAACCCAAACTTCGCCAATCAAAATATTGTCGAAAACAACTGTATTTTTTCCTTTAACTGTTAAAGTATAAGGACCGCCATATTCCTGTGCCGGAAGTTTGACTGACCACTTTCCGTTATTGTCTGTTTTTGTGCGAATGGTTATGTTATTGAATGATATTTCGATTCGCTCGCCTTTGTTTGCCCAGCCCCAAACAGGAATTTCGACACCTTTCTGCAGAACCATGTTTGAACTGAAAATCCGCGGAAGTTTTACTTCGGCATTTACAACATTAATACTGAAAATGGAAATGAACGTAATAAAAAGTAAAATTTTATAAGTTTTCATCATAATTAAGTTTTATGTTTTGCAAATTAGATTTTGAAAGTTTAAAGCATCAATTAATAAAATAAAAGCTTTTTTGTTTTGATTGAATTTTCAGAAATAATTCTTACCAAATAAAAACCGGGTTTCATACCTCCGGGATTAACTTCGGTTTGAACTTCTGTTAATCTAGTTTGATAAATTAATTTTCCGTCTTGTGATAAAAGTTCGAGCTTTGTTATTTTGTTATTAAAAAGTTCTGAAATCCGAACGGTGAAAGTTCCACTCGCGGGATTTGGAAAAATCGAAAATGAATCATCATCTATATCGATAGAGTTATTTGCGGTTGCCGGTAAAATTTGTGTGAGGCTGATATTATCTATATAAAAGTTCCCCAGGAATTTTCCCAACCCAAAATACAGCCTTACATTTTCATCTGTAACAGGCATGTTCAGTGTGAGTTCGTATTTTTTTCGGGTGGTTGAAATTGCCTGCGTTTTTGTAACCCAGGCGCTCCAGTCGGCATAATTTTTTGACACAGTTATCAATAGTTGTTTTGACTGATCAGCCCATGCATCGAAAGTTAATTTATATGCTGCTTTTTTCATTGATAACCCGTTTTCCTGAAACCCAAAATGCCAGTCTGTTCCGGTTGATTTGGTAATATCAATTACAAAAACACTGTCAACAATTGAAGAAGTGTAACTGATATTTTGATTATCATAAACATAAAAATTCCAGTTATTCCAGCTTTTGTAAAATTCACCATTCGAAATAAGTTCATTTGGGTTGTAAAAAACAGGTAAAATAGTGGTGTTTTTATTCAC
>DAOPKR010000011.1:0-38126 GCA_035391305.1 Draconibacterium sp. | reverse complement strand
AGATTAAGGATTAAATAGAACTCTTTGTTAAATGGCCAAACCCTGTAATCGTCAGATGATTTGGAATAGGTGTGATATTTTACGTCATTGGCATACCATTCAATTTTATCTGGCGTCCAGATCATAGTATACTTTATAAACTGGTTGAACGGATTGGCAATCCTTTTCACACCTCCACTTCCATTCGACTGATGACCCGAGCCATTTGTTCCTTCGAAATGTACAGTATAAAACAGATTTTGTGGTTCAACACCAATATACTCCATTATATCCATTTCACCACTTCTCGGCCAACCGCCATATTCACTGTAAGTTGGCATCATCCAAAGTGCTGGCCAGGTTCCTTTACCGGTTGGTACTTTTGCGCTGATTTCAACTTTTCCGAACTTCCAGTCACCAATTCCTCTCGAAACTATTCTTGCTGAAGTATAATCAGCGCCACTGTATTTTTCTTTACGGGCTTCTATTATCAAAACTGAATCTTCAATACGTGCATTTTCCAATCTTTTGGAAGTGTAATACTGTAATTCATTATTGGCAATTTTTCCTGTTTCATAACTCCACTTTGTTGAATCGGGCAACCCAGGCGTATTAAATTCATCGCCCCAAACCAGCACATATTTTTGAGCCGAAACCGTTAAAGTAATCAGCATCATTATTATAATTTGAATCAATCTGTTCATAGTATTTCTAATTTCTAATTTTTAATTTTCCAGCAATCTGCTCAATAACTTTAATTTCATTATACTCTGCGCAATGACCTTCCATAGGGGAGAAATTCACCGATGCATCCGATTTCGGGTTTTCCATTGTTTTTAACATTTCGTCAAATGCGCGGGTTGCCGGGTTGAGATAAAAGTTATCCATATCGCCAGCCCATATCCAAACTTTTCCCTGTATTTTCGGACCAAGGGTTTTCCAGTTTGTTTCGACATAATTTTTTAAATCGTGTTTTCTCCAGTATTCAGCAACTTCATGGTCAATTTCTCCTGAAACCGGATCAAACATTGGTTTTGGCAAGCCATCTTCACCTTTTGGGCTGAAAAGCGCTGTAAATGCGCTGAATTGTCCGCCGGAAGTAACATAAGAATCTGATCTTCCCAAAACATTTTCAAACTGAATGAAATCTTTTTGCGATAAAATTGGTTCGCCGGAAACCTCACGTACTATTGGACGCAGATAGTCATATTCGTTGTAGAATGCGTTTTTGTCTTTGTAAATATTTATAAGCTGGCAGTTTTCAAAATCAACCTGATCAGGACTATACGAAAAACAACCACCAAAAAAATCGGGATAAAAAAGCTGTAATGCCAGTGAAACCCAGCCTCCTGTGCTGCAACCTTCTACAAAACGCGATTCGGGTGTTGCTTTTCCCCGATATTCTTTTTCAATAAAAGGGATTAATTCTTCAATCAAAGCTTTTCCATAAGGGCCGCTGTTTTCAGAATCGAGTTGATAGCAATCGCCAAAGGGACCTTCGCCGTCAAGATAAACGTTCAAAATTTCCGGGGCATCATCCGAGGTCCACCAATCCATGTTTTCTAAAAACCGGTTGGCACGTGTGTATCGCCCGCCATATCCGTCAATATTGTATCTCACCGCATATTTTTGGTTTGGGTTTTCGAAGTAATTTTTGGGTAAAATAACAGCTGCTTTTATCCGCATTTCTTTTCTCCACCATTTTGAGAGGACTTCGCTTTTGATATCAACCTCTTTTAAAAGTTTATGTTCTGCTAATTTATCTGATTGAATAATTTTTGTAAGTTGAAGTTCAATGGTTTGATTGTCAGATGAATCTACAGTTAGCGCTTCGCTATATAAATTTCCGGGGGCGTTTATACTTGATTCATTTATATCCTGATCCCACAAAACCTGGATTTTATATTTTCCGTGTGGTATATTTTTCAGCGAAATATCAACGGATTTAATAAAAGGAACTGAACTATCGAAAATAAATGATTTGCCCGCTTCCCAGTTATCAATATTTGTTGCAAAAATCATATTCGATTTATTGGGCCAGGTATTCATTCTTGGTTCACGACCATTATTTTCGCTCACAAATAAGAAAATCCTTCCTTTTGGGTGAAAATTTACTGAAACTTCATCTGAAACAGTTGCAATAACTTTTAGTGAACTTGTTTGAGCAATTGTGGATAAATTGTATAAACTGCAGATTGTCAGAATAATGATTAATAATTTGTTCATTAAGTTTAATACTGATTTGATTTATTTCTTCAAAAATAGCAAACATCTGAATTAAATTTCTGTAAATCCATTTGAACTTAAAAGTTATTATTTCAACCTGAGAAACAATTTCAAAATTTAAAATAATGAAGTTTTATATCTTTGTTCATCTAAAATCATCACATAAAACCATATTGAAATGACATTTAAATACCAAAAACCATTTCCGATTTTGAAAGACGACACAAATTACAAGTTACTTACTAAAGATTTTGTATCAACTATAAAAGTTGATGGTCGCGAAATATTGAAAGTTGAACCGGAAGGACTTGAACTTCTTGCCAAACAGGCATTTACTGATGTTTCATTTTACCTTCGCACGGCTCATCTTGAAAAACTGGTAAAAATTCTTGAAGACCCGGAAGCTACGGATAATGATCGTTTTGTTGCGCATACAATGCTAATGAATCAGGCAGTGTCGGCTGAAGGCGAACTTCCAACCTGTCAGGACACAGGTACGGCGATCGCAATTGGAAAAAAAGGAGAAAATGTTTTTACCGGCGTAAATGATGCCAAACATTTGTCGAAAGGAATTTACGACACATATCATGAAAGGAATTTGCGGTATTCACAAGTTGTTCCACTGACAATGCTTGACGAAAAAAATACTGGAACCAACCTGCCGGCTCAGATTGATATTTATGCTGAAGAAGGTGATAAATATGAGTTTTTGTTTATTACAAAGGGAGGCGGTTCGGGTAATAAAACCTATTTATATCAGCAAACCAAATCGCTTTTAACAGAAGAAGCGCTGACAAAATTTGTGAAGGATAAGATTATGGATTTGGGGACTTCTGCCTGTCCACCGTATCATTTGGCGCTTGTAATTGGCGGAACTTCAGCCGAAGCAACACTGGCAACCGTAAAAAAAGCATCAGCCGGTTATTATGACAATCTGCCAACCGAAGGAAACGAAGGTGGCCAGGCTTTTCGCGATTTGGAATGGGAAGCAAAAGTTGAAAAAATTTGTCATGAAAGCGGAGTTGGCGCCCAGTTCGGTGGAAAATATTTTGTGCACGATGTGCGCGTAATCCGTTTGCCAAGGCATGCAGCTTCATGTCCGGTTGGTTTGGGAGTTAGTTGCAGTGCCGACCGTAATATCAAGGCAAAAATTACAAAAGATGGTATTTTCCTTGAAGAACTGGAGAAAAATCCTTCCCGTTTTCTGCCTTCAGTAGCGCCGTCAATTTCTCCGGCAATTGATATTGATTTGGACCGGCCAATGGAGGAAGTTCTGAAAGAATTGTCAAAATACCCGACAAAAACAAGGTTAAATTTAAATGGAACCTTAATTGTGGCCCGCGATATTGCACATGCACAAATTAAGCAAATGCTTGATGAAGGAAAACCGATGCCGGAATATTTTAAAAACCACCCGGTTTATTATGCAGGCCCCGCAAAAACACCAAAAGGTATGGCAAGCGGCAGTTTTGGCCCAACTACAGCTGGAAGAATGGATGTGTATGTTGATGAATTTATGAGTAAAGGAGGTTCGATGATTATGCTGGCTAAAGGAAACCGTTCGCAGCAGGTTACCGATGCATGTAAAAAATATGGCGGTTTTTACCTTGGTTCCATTGGAGGACCGGCAGCTATACTTGCTAAAAATAGTATTAAGTCGGTGGAAATTGTTGATTTTGAAGATCTGGGAATGGAAGCTGTGCGTAAAATTAAAGTTGAAAACTTTCCTGCTTTTATTATTGTTGATGACAAAGGGAACGACTTTTTTAAAGAGCTTTAAGCGTTCATAAAAATTATATCAAAGTTTCCGTGCCAACTTTAACAGGCATATTTGGCCGGGAACTTTGATTTTGAAATATAAAATCTACAATTGGTAATTACAATTATCGAAGTAGTTAAAATTCATTTTATGGAGAGCGTCAGGATTTACATTGATTATGTTGCAAAAACTGTAGAAGTAATTGGAGTTTTAACAATTCTTTTCGGGATTTTATATTCTTTCTTAAAGTATCTTTTTTTGATTGGCAAATCACCAAATTTCGGATTTATTGAGTTGCGGCAGTATCTTGGAAAATCGATTTTACTAGGTTTGGAAATATTAATTGCTGCAGATATTATGGCAACAATAGTAACTGAACCAACGCTTCAATCGGTTTCTATTTTAGGCTTGATTATTATTATCCGTACATTTTTGAGCCTCTCTTTACAGGTTGAGTTGGAAGGAAAGTTTCCCTGGCAAAAAAAGAAGAATGAATAGTAAAATTGATTTCTTTGGAAACAAAAGGTAGCAACTCCTTTGAATTCATTTTATTTTAGGGTCGAGTCCCAATTTCTGGTTAAATTTAGTTCATTAATTCAAACTTATGAAAGCCGTTTATTTCGAATATTTTCAGGGATCCATTGAAGTAAAAAATGTCCGCAATCCCAAAGTTTCAAATGATTCTGTTATTGTTAAGGTTGAAGCAACCGGTCTTTGCAGGAGCGACTGGCATGGTTGGATGGGCCATGATCCGGATATAATTTTACCTCATGTTCCCGGTCACGAATTTGCCGGAATTATAATCGAAATTGGTTCAGAAATTAAAAACTTTAAAATTGGCGATCGGGTAACTGTTCCGTTTGTTAGTGGCTGCGGACATTGTCCTGAATGTATTTCAGGTAATCACCAGGTTTGCGACAACCAGTTTCAACCTGGATTTACTGCGTGGGGTTCGTTTGCCGAATTTGTTGAAATAAAATATGCCGATATTAATCTTGTAAAACTTCCTGAAGAAATTGATTTTGTTACTGCCGCCGGTTTAGGATGCAGGTTTATTACTTCGTTTCGTGCAGTTGTCGATCAGGGTAAAGTTGCTGCCGGACAATGGGTTGCGGTGCATGGTTGCGGAGGAGTCGGGCTTTCTGCAATTATGATTGCCGCCGCTGCAGGTGCAAATGTTATTGCAGTTGATATTGATGATGAAAAACTTCAGCTTGCCAAAAAGGTTGGGGCTAATGTTATTATCAATGCAAAAAAAGTTAGTCTTGTTTCCGAAGAAATAAAAAATATTACTGTTCGTGGAGCGCACCTTTCCATTGATGCGCTGGGTAGTCAGGAAACCTGTTTTAATTCGGTTTCATGTTTGCGTAAACGTGGAAAACATATTCAGGTAGGGTTAATGACCGGCGACCATAAACACCCTAAAATACCAATGGACAAAGTTGTGGCAAATGAACTCGAAATTATTGGAAGTCATGGTATGCAAGCTTTTCGTTATGCCGAAATGTTTGAAATGATAAAATCGGGAAAACTAAAACCTGAGTTGCTGGTAGGTAAAACAATTTCATTGACCGAGGCACCCAAAGCTTTGATGGAAATGGACAGGTTTGAAAATGTTGGTGTTACTGTTATTAATAAATTTTAATTTTGGAGATATGGAAAAACTTAAAATTACAATTATTCAACCCGATATGATTTGGGAAAATCCGGGAGCAAATCTGAAAAAATATACTGAAATGATTTCAGAAATAGGTACTACCGATGTTATTGTTTTTCCGGAAATGTTTACCACAGGTTTTTCGATGCAACCTATTATTTTAAAAGAAAAAATGGATGGAGTTGCTGTAAACTGGATGAAAAATGTTGCAGCCGAAAAAAACGCCGCAGTTATTGGCAGTCTCATTATTGAAGATGGTGACAAAATTTTCAATCGTGCGGTTTGGGTTTATCCTGACGGGAAGATTGAAAAATATGATAAACGCCATTTGTTTACAATGGGGCAGGAGCCACTTTTTTATTCTCCCGGAAACGAGAAAACAATTGTTGAATATAAAGGTTGGAAATTTTGCCCGCTAATTTGTTATGATTTGCGGTTTCCGGTGTGGGCAAGAAATGCAGAAAACTATGATGTGTTAATGTATGTAGCCAATTGGCCTGCTTCCCGGCATTATCACTGGAAATCTCTGCTGGTGGCGCGCGCAGTGGAGAATCAGTCGTATTGCATAGGTGTTAATCGCACGGGAATTGATGGCGCCGGATTAAATTATTCCGGTGATTCATGCCTGATTTCACCTAAAGGAATAGCAGAGTTTACGGGTGAGGATGAATGTATCAAAACCTTCGAATTATCACATGCAGATCTCCATGATTATCGGAAAAATTTTCCGCTTTTGGAAGATCGGGATGAGTTTCAGGTTATTATAAATAAATGAGTTGGAAGTTCATATTTTTGGTTCTGGTTCTTTTGAATACAGTCTTATTTTATCAGTAAACTATTGATTTATTGAGAAATTCAACTTAAATGTTTTCGTTAAAAAACGTTTCATCTGTCGTAAATCAGGTGAAACGTTTTTTTTTCAATTCAAGATAGAAAAATTTTTATCCTGCCAATTACAACTAAATATTTAGTTATGTATATGTTTGATATAAAGTATGTTGGAAAATTAATTCACATATAACTAATAGATTAGTTTGTAAACTAAATATTTAGTTATATATTTGAGCCGGATATCCAACAACGTTCAAAGTCTAATTTAAAAATTAAAAAATCATGAAAACAATTAAACTGTTTATTTCAATTGTATTCCTATTTTCTACGATTTTTTGCCAGGCACAAGCCAAGGAAAATAAGAGTAAAGAAGGAGTTTATTTTGTGGTAGAGGAAATGCCTGTTTACCCGGGTGGGGACGAGGCATTAAGAAAAGATCTGGCTGCAAATATTAAGTATCCTGCGGAAGCTAAAAAAGCCGGTATTCAGGGAAAGGTTTATGTAACTTTTGTTGTTGATGAACATGGAAAAGTAACAGATGCAAAAATTGCAAGGGGTGTAGATCCTTCGCTTGACAAAGAATCTTTACGGGTAATAAACGAGTTAAAAACCTGGAATCCAGGTAAAGAAAAAGGCAAAGCCGTAAAAGTTTCTTACACGCTGCCAATCAATTATGCGTTGGATGGCAAGCCAGGCGAAAAAGAATAAATTTTTTTATATACCTAAGAAAATAGTTGCAAAACTAATTACTTAGGTATAATTCTTGTTGACCGGATACTTTCATCATAAAATTTTCAATTCTAAAAAAATGAAAGAATTAACAAAGGCGGAAGAACAAATTATGCAGTTGCTTTGGGAGCAGGAAAAAGCATTTGTAAAAGATATAGTCGAACAAATTCCGGAGCCAAAACCTGCGTATAATACTGTTTCCACGATAATCAGGATATTGGAAAAGAAAGGTTTTGTTGGTTACAAAGCTTATGGCAAAACCCACGAATATTTCCCATTGGTTTCGCGAAAAGATTACACCCGGAGTTTTATGAAGAATTTTATGCGCAATTATTTTAGCGGTTCTTTTCAGGAAATGGTTTCGTTCTTCGCCAAAGAAGATAACATGAGTTTGGCGGATTTGGATGAAATGATGGAAGACGTGAAACGTGATTTGCAAACTGAAAATCAGGAAGAAAATGATTAGCGTCATAAATTTTATTGTCGAATCAGGAGTGAGCCTGGCGCTGCTTTCGGTTATTTATGTTTTGTTTTTAAGGAAAGAAACTTTCTTTAAAATCAACCGCTGGTTTTTGCTTGGATCGGTACTTTTTTCTGTTTTTTTGCCAATATTGAGATTCAGGGTTTTTAATCCAAAACCTGCAATGCTGGCCGAAGTAACAGTAACACCTTACCGTAATTTACTTGAAGCCATAACAGTTTATAGTCATGATTTTTCAGGAAGTGTTGAAACGGCAGTAGTTTCTACTAATTTATTGATATACTTTTATTTGGCTGGAGTTGTTTTTTTCTTTGGGAGATTTCTGTTCCGAATAATTCAAATTTTATTGATTATCAGAAAAAATGAACTTCGGTTTACTGATGGTTTTAAAATGGTAATACTTAAAAAAGAAATGAGCCCATTTTCATTTTTGAATTATGTATTTGTCAGTCAATCGCTTTTGCAAAATAAAGGTTACGACAAAATGATTTCACATGAATTGGAGCATGTTAAACAGGGACATTCTTTTGATGTAATAATATTGGAGATACTAACTGTTTTTCAATGGTTTAATCCTTTTATGTGGATGTTACGACATGCAATTCGCGAAAATCATGAATACCTTGCCGATCAGGCAGTACTAACAACCGGTGTAAACCGTGGATATTATAAAAAATTATTATTAGACCAATTTGTTGGAGGCCAGCTGGTTATTGCCAACAATTTTAATACTTCACTAATCAAAAATCGAATTAAAATGATGTCAAAAATAAAATCACCAAAATATGCCATTTCAAAATTAGTATTTGGCGTTTTTGTTGCAGCGGCGCTTATAATTGCGTTTGCCTGCGAACAAAAAGAGTCGGTTGAAACAGTTGCTCCTGAAGAACAGGTAGTTAAATTAACCATTCAAGGCGAAAAACTGAAAATTGATGGAACTGCCGATGATATTCAGAAACTGAAAAGCATGTTTTCAGAAGACTCAGGTTTTGAAATAGTTACTGATAGTTTGGGAAATGTGCTATTAACGAAAAAGGCAGCAGAAGTTTTAAAAACACTCGACAGTGATGAGCAAATATTTTTCATTGTTGAAGATATGCCTGAGTTTCCGGGAGGAGAAATGGCTTTGCGCACATACATTGCGAATGCTGTGAAATATCCGGTAACTGCCCAGGAAAAAGGAATTCAGGGAAAAGTGTATGTAACTTTTGTAGTTGGTAAAGATGGTTTTGTAAAAAACACTTCAATTGCCAAAGGAGTAGATCCATCGTTGGATTCCGAAGCTTTGCGGGTAATTAATAATCTTCCAAAATGGAAACCCGGGATACAAAAAGGAGTTCCTGTAAATGTTAGCTACACTGTGCCGATTAATTTTAAATTGCAATAGTTCAGCAGTTTTTTTAATTAATGTAAATGGAACGCTGATAATCCTGTTAAAACTGATTTTACAATTAAAGCATTTGTAATCAGAAAAATATGTTTCGTCAGCGTTCCATTTTTACAGTTTGTAAATTAGTTCTATGCACCCTTTTTGTAAGATTAAAAATTGAAATATTCTAACCATGAAAACTACAAAAATTTTAATGCTATCTATCTTTTTATCAGGAATTTCAATGGTTTCCTTTTCGCAGGAAGAAATTGATATTTTGATTCTGAATAAGAATTACGATAAAGCACTTTCAAAAATCGAACAGCAAATTGGGCAAAACCCTTCGTCGGGATTATACTTTAAGAAGGGAATTCTTTACAATAGTTTGCAGAATTATCAGGAAAGTGTGAAAGCTTTTTCGGAGGCATTACAATTAGATCCTGACAATCCTGAAATTTTATCAGAAATGGCAGAAGGTTTATCAGTTATTGGAAATCAGCAGGATGCGGTGTCGTTTTTTAAAAAAGCAATTGAGATTGAACCCAAAAATCCAGCAATAAAAGCGAAACTTGGTCGTGTTTACATAAACATGAAAAAGATGAAACCTGCCTATGATTTATTTTCTGAAATATTTTCAATCGATTCGTCCAATGTTTACTGGAACAAACAGTTGGCATACTGTTCGTTCAGGATTGGAAAAAGGTTGCAGGCAGTTCATTTGTATGAAAAGGTGTTGGATGCAAATCCGCGCGATTACGGAACTTATTCGAACCTGATTCACACATATAGCCGCGAAAAAGAACCTGATAAAATTATGGTAACCATTGATAAAGGATTGGAACAATTTCCGGGCGATGCCGAGTTAATTTTAGAGCGGGCCAATTTTTATTTCAGAACCAGAAACTACGAACCCGCGATGAAAGAATTTGAAAATTACTATTCAGCTGGCGGTGATTCTATTTATGAAGTAACTATGAATTATGCGATTAGCACCTATTTTTCGGATAACGAAAACAAAGCGATGCGTATTCTGGATGATCTTTTCCGGGTAAATCCAAACGATCAGTTTGTAATGTATTACAAAAGTTTGTGCTACAAAAAAATGAATGACTTTGAAAATGCCGAAAAATTTATGCAATGGGCGATAGACTCGTCGATTCCTGATTTTGTATCGGAAATGTATCATCATCTGGCACAAATATATAGTCAGCAACGTAAATTTGAAAAATCGATTGCGGCACTTCAAAAATCAAACGAACTTAACCCCGGAAATGTTGAGGCTTTGTTCGAAATTGCAACTACCTACGAAGAATACAGTTCCAATAAAGCACTTGCTCTTAATTATTACCGACTTTATTTAAAAGAAGCCGGTGAAAATGGAAATAATGTGGAATATGCACTAACCCGAATTTCAAGGATTAAAGAGGAAATGTTTTTTGAAGAGTAGTTTCAATTTTTCTGCCTTTTCAGATATACCTGGTTAAATACCGGTTTTTTCTCTCACCAAATTGGTAAGTTGAACTCTCGATTTTACGCCCAATTTTGAATAAATCCTGTAATTGTGGTCTTTTACAGTTTGAAGGGTAATAAAAAGTTTCTCAGAAATTGCTTTGTTTGTTTTTCCTGTACAGATTTCCAAAACAATCTCAGCCTCGCGTTTAGATATTTCGTAAAGGTTGCAAAACTCGCTGAAATTCAGGTTGGTTAACGGTTGGGTTGAAAGTTGGTTTTTTTCGTTTAGTTTTATTGTTAGCGGAATTGAAATGCTGACAGCAAATAAAATAAGAATTGAAACACATTCAGAAATTGATCCGAAAATATCGAAATACCATAAAATTAATGAATAAATGACTACTCCCAGGAAATAGAAAAAGACATGTTTTTTCAAAAGAACCACTTCTTTTGTTAAAGGTTTGTTCTTCTTTCCAAAAACAAAAGGAGCCAGAAATAAAATGTGAATTATTAAATTCAGTGCTGCAATTGACCGCACAATAAAGAGATTGGGATTAGAAGAAACTTTGATTACTCCATTGTTGATAAGAATAGAAAACACAAAGACTATTATAAAAAGCGACGGAAAATATAGCCATGGAAATCTTTTCGAATCTTTAAAACCATTTAATGCAAATGCAAACCGCAAAAGCATAAACCAGCTAACAATTAAAAAAGGAATTCCTAATACGGGAATAAAAACAGCGATTTTAGTTTCAAGTTGCGGGTTAAGGTTTAAATCCGCCAAAATTTCGTGAAGCGCGATATTTCCCCAAATTCCATAAATAAAAAACGAAATCATGAAAATTTGCTGATAAAGTAAAATCTGCAAAACAGGTTTTCCGTGAGTATGATAAAGCTGATATGTAATCATTATACCGACAACAGCCAGCGCTGCCGAAATAATAAAAGTCAGAATAAATAAACCTGTTTCAAACCACATTAAATTTTCAACTTTAGTAGTGATGTGCAATAATACAAAGAGTGTTGAATTTGAGATACCTACCAAAGTAGTAAATATTGAAAACGCTACCAAAGTAGGAAGGAATTTTTTTTGAATTCATTTACTTTTGGTTCAACAAAGTTCAATAAAAAACAATTTTAAACTCAGAAAAATGGAAAGTATGAATTATCGGAATTTAGTTCCGTCAGCAGGAGGAAGTTTTAGTTTTGCCTGGCGCAAAATATTCGAAAAGGCCTTTTTACCGTTATTGTTGGCTGTAATTATTGTTGGTCTTTTAAACGGTCCGGGTGCAGGTTCACGCTGGCAAATACATGGGAACGAAGATTTTCCGTGGATCTTCTTTTTTCCCGTTGTTTTATTCGGTTTAGCGTATGTTTTTTTGTTTTTACCAATAATTAAATACGGTGAACAATATTTATTCCTACAAGCAATGCGAGATAATGAAGCAGAAATTAAAACACTTTTCGAAGGTTTCAAAAATCAATATCTGAACATAATTCTGGCAAATTTAATTGTCACCGCATTAGTAATGATTGGTTTTGTAATGCTAATTATTCCAGGAATTATAATTGCATGTCGTTTAGCTTTTGTTTCGTATCTGGTAATGGACAAAAACATGGAAGCCATGAAGGCAGTTGAAAAAAGCTGGCAAATGACAAAAGGCCACGGCTGGACAATTTTTGGAATGGCAATAATTTCATTCTTTCTGGCTATTGGCGGTTTACTTGTATTTTTTGTCGGTATAATTATTTCGATTATGTGGATACACGCCGCATTTGCAACTTTTTACCAATCGGTATTAAATGCTAATGACGATGAAAACCCAATACCCATACTCGGCGTTAACGAAGTGAGGTGAATATTGAAATTGCAAAAGGCCCGGAAATTTTTCCGGGCTTTTTGTTTGTTTATACTCATCTTTGTGTATTTTGGAAAACTTAATTATCAGGGATGAATAAACTGTTTCTTTTCATTTTATTTATTGGGTTTTTAAATGTTTCCAAAGCACAGTATTTTCAAACCGGACAGGACCCGGCTTCCTTAAAATGGCGGCAAATTAATACAGAAAATTTTCAGATCATTTATCCCGATTATTATGAAAATCAGGCACAAAAGCTGGCAGTTGTTATGGAGAAAGTTTATCTCGCTGGAGGTAAATCACTGAAATACAAACCAAAAAAAATATCTATTATTCTTCACACTCAAACTGTAAAATCAAATGGGTTGGTAGCCTGGGCTCCCAAACGCGTTGAGTTATATACTATTCCGCATCAAGGTATTTATGCTCAAAACTGGATTGAACAGCTCGCTATTCACGAGTTTCGGCATGTAGTTCAAATAGATAAAGTTAACAGCGAATTACCAAAAATTTTAAAAGCGCTGTTTGGCGAACAGGGAACGGCACTTTTTTTTGGTGTTTATGTTCCGTGGTGGTTTATTGAAGGTGATGCAGTTGTGATGGAAACAGCTTTGAGCAATTCGGGAAGGGGCAGATATCCGTCGTTTTTAATGGAGCACAAGGCACTTGCTGTTGAAAAAGGAAATTACAAATACGACAAAGCTTACAATGATTCTTATAAAAACTATGTGCCAAACCACTATCAGCTAGGTTATTATATGGTGGGAGTTTCACGCGAAAAATATGGAGTTGATTTGTGGAACTCAGTTTTGGAACGGGTGGGAAAGAAACCGTTATCGATAAACCCTTTTAACAAAATGTTAATTCAAAAAACAGGATTGAATAAGGTTCAATTGTACGATACAATTTTTAATGAACTGAAAAATAAATGGATAGAAGAAGATCAAAACTTTAAACCAATAGAATTTGAAGTTATTTCACCAGCAAATAAAACCTACTCAAATTATCGTTACAATCATTGGTTAAATGACTCTACAGCTATTTCATACAAAACTTCATTAAATGAAACTGCATCGTTTGTTAAAATTAATTTAAATGGTGAAGAAAAGAAGATAATTACACCAGGAATAATATTTGATGAATCTGTTAATTGCAATGGCGAATGGATGGTTTGGTCGGAGCAGGTTGCTGACGCTCGCTGGGAACACAGCGGCAAGTCATTAATAAAGTTAATGAATATCGAAAACGGAAATAAATTATCATTTTTCCCCGAATTTACAGCTTTTGCGCCGTCAATTTCTCCCGAAATTAATAGTGTTGCAGTTGTAGAATCGAATTTCTCAAACGATTACTTTTTATCGGTTTATCAAATTTCGGATGGAAAATTATTACATAGATTTCAAACCGAACACAACAATTATTTCTTTTCACCTGAATGGTTAAATCATGAAGAAATAGCTGTAGTTGTGTTGCTGCCTCAAGGAAAGCGATTAGCAAAACTCAACCTGAAGGATAATAATTTTGAGATCTTACTGGATAAGGATTTAGGGGAATTAAAGAACCTCAGAGTAAAAACCAACAGTATTTATTTTGTAGGAAGCAGTTCAGGAAAAGATGCTTTGTACAGATTTGATATAGTAAATAAATCAGTTTCGCAGGTTTATGAACCCCGGTTTGGTGTTGAATCTCCTGCATTTTCTTCTGATGGAAAAAACCTGGTTTTGAGCGATTACACTTCAGATGGATTAAGGTTAATTAAAATTCAGCAAAAAGAATTAAAAGAAGTGGAAATTACCAATCTCTCAAAACAAGAATATTTGCTTGCTGAAAATTTAGCAAAACAGGAATCGGGGGTTTTGGATTTTACAACAACAGATTCAGCTCGGTATGAATCAAAAGAATACAGAAAAGTGGCCCATCTTTTCAACTTTCACAGTTGGGCGCCTGCAGCAGTCGATGAAGTTTCGTATGAAATTAAGCCGGGTGTGAGTGTAATGTCGCAAAATAAACTGGGTACCGCACATTTAAATTTAGGTTACGAGTGGAACACAACAGAAAAAGCCGGTAATTTTTATGGAAAGTATTCATACAAAGGTTGGTATCCGGTTTTAGAATTCGGAGTAAATGCAGGTAAAAATGCATCAGAATTTGCCATTATCGAAAAAACAAAAAATGCACTTGGAGATATTATTCAACAAGATACTGTATTGAAGCGGTTTACATGGTTAAATACAAATTTTGGCGCTGATGTCAGGGTTCCACTTGATTATTCGAGAGGGAAGTACCAACGCTTTTTTCAACCTGAAGTAAAATATGAATTTACCTGGTATAAACACAATTCTTCAACACCCGAAGGATTTTTTGAGGGAAGTTTCCAGTCTTTTACTTATCGACTTTATTATCAGCAGTTGTTACGAAGGAGTGTGCAGGACGTTTACCCAAATTTTGGTTTTATTTTGGATGGAATTTACAGGCATACACCAACAGGAAATACGGATTTGGGGAATTTAAGGTTGGTTCAAACAACTTTATTTCTTCCGGGTCTAAAACCTAATCATGGAATTCAGATTTATGCAAGTGGACAGGATAAAAACAATGAAGAAGGAGTGGGTTTTTCCGATGTCATTCGATATCCGCGCGGTTGGGGCAAAATTAATACAAACAAGATGATTAGTCTTGCATCCGATTATAAATTTCCTGTTTTCTATCCGGAATGGAGTGTTGGAAACATTGTTTATTTGAAGCGTGTAAATGCTTCAATATTCGCCGATTATGGACACCTAAACGGTAATATTTACAAGAATGGAGAAATTGCCGGGACTTTTAAAACAGATATTTCATCGTACGGTATTGAATTAACAGGAGATTCCAATTTTTTCAGGTTTTATGCACCTGTTGAAATTGGTTTCAGGACATCTTATTTGCCTGAAACTAAAAATTTCTATTTTGACTTTCTATTCTCTGTCAACTTTAACTCTATTTAAAGTAAAAACAGTTATTTCAGCAGGCATGTTGATTCGCCAGGGAATTCCGACAGTTCCCAATCCTGTGTTAACATAAAGAAATGAATTTTTGAATTTGTAAAGACCTCCCCATTTTTGGCGGGCAAAATAAGCAGGGCTAAATGTAATACCAGCCCGCATGATTCCCCATTGCATCCCATGTGTATGGCCTGATAAAGTTAACCCAAAATCACCAGTGAATTTTAATACTTCATCCCAATGTGCCGGATCGTGAGTCAGTAATATCTTAAACGCATTTTCAGGCACTCCGGCCAAGGCTTTTTCAACATTTGCGTATTGTGGAAAGGGAGGATGCCCCCAATTCTCAACGCCAATTATATAAATGGAGTCTGTTTTTGATTTTAGTTTTGCATGTTCGTTGTTTAACAGCTTAAATCCAAAAGTGCTATTTGCTGAAATAATCTGATTATAGTTTTCAATCTTTTCTTCTTCATTTTTCCAATTTGCATAATTTCCATAATCATGATTACCGAGAATTGAAAAACATTCTTTATTCTGCGTTATATCTTTGAAAATGCCTTCCCAGCCAACAAGTTCATTCGAAAAATTATTGACTAAATCGCCGGTAAATAAAATTATATCCGGATTAATCTTCCTGGTTTCATTTTGCACTTTTAACATTAATTTATTTGAATGTAAAAAGCTTCCGAGGTGAGTATCAGAAATTTGCATCAATTTTAATCCGTTAAAGTTTCCGGGCAAATTTGGAAATTCTAATTCCACATTGTTAACAATTAAATCCTTTGTTCCAAACACAAAACCATATAAAACACTGGTGCTTGCACCAATAGAAAGTATTAGTCCAGTTAAATAAATTATTGATTTTTGCTTTTGATTAATAAAAACACCAATAATAAATGAGATTGCCAAAGGAATTTTAAAAATAAAGTCAACAGATAAAATCACATTGAAAATTAAATGATATGTATAATCTTTTGTATTTCGAACTGTAATGGGCCAAATAAAAAGTAGAACGAAGCTGATAAGAATTAGAGTAGTAGAAATAAGAACTGACCAGATGACTTTATTCTTGTTTGATGAAGATGATAAATTGACCAAGCTCTTTAATGCGCCGATGGAAACTAATGAGTAAAACACCAAAAAAATAACCATAAATAACAATTGAACTGTTCTCATTCTTATTTTCTTAAATTTCTATTATCTGTTTGTAAAAATAATAAATTAGTTTGCACTTAAAAAGCATTGATTATAAGTCTGTTAATGTTAATTTCTTAAAGATTAACCTTTGTGAGATTTTGATATTTCATAAAAACTGATGCGTACTGCATAACTATTCATCAAATGAAAGGTTTAAGGAAGTTAAATACTATTTATTACAATTAATCAAATCAAAATGCAAGAAAGTAATGATTTCCCTTAATATAATTACAATTGTGAATATCATTTTTAAAAATCAACAAATAGGCTGCAAACAAATCTACAAACACAAAATTTGAATTAATAGCAAAGTATTTATTATTGATAACAAATGTTAGCTGATAAATTTTTATTGGAGCATGATAAATGTATTCAAATGTTATTACTTCTTTTTAGAAGAATAAAATACTGCTATAGAGAATTAACTTAATAATACAATTGTGTTTTTACAATAATACCTAATAAAATATAAATTTTCAAGGAGTTAATATTGGTTTAAATGTCATATATCCAGATATATAAGATATTTAAATAAACCATTGCTTTACAAAATGAACGATTCAAACCCCAAATAATTGAATAAAGGATATTAATTAAAGTACATATCGTTAATAATAAGTTATTTATGTTGTTTTATTAAAGCTAAATAGAATTATGTTTTTATATAATTCAAAAAATATTATTAAAAATACATCTACCTATTTTGTAATATGTAAAAATAATATATTACATTCGTACACTTTATTTTGTAAATACAATCAAATCATTTTTTGGTTTATTTAATTTTTAAGGAATTACATAATTAGATGAAGGATAGAATAAAACAATACATGGATTATAAAGGAATTTCTGCCGGAGAATTAGCTGTTCTGTTAGAGGTTCAGCGTTCCAATATATCTCATGTGTTGAATGGCAGAAATATGCCAGGTGCCTCATTTATTGAGAAATTGTTGTTAAATTTTCCCGATTTAAATGCAAGGTGGCTTTTAACAGGAGTTGGCGAAATGACAATGGTTATTGAGGGTTCTGTTGCCAATGAAACAGCAACTGCAAGTGAATCCATTGTTTCACAAAATGTATTGCAAAATCGAAACAAAAACAAGGAGGTATCCTTGGATAGACCTATAAGTAAAGTATTGCTTCTGTATTCGGATGGTACCTTTGCTGATTTCGAAAAAAAATGAAAATGTGTGATTGATGACTTATAAACTCCACATTAAAATTTAGGAGTTGTGATAAAACCGGGGCTACTGCTTAATGTAGGGCCCCTTTTTTATTTATGTTTCATGGTTTCAAAATTAATGAATAGATATACCAATTTGCTTTATAGCTACTAATCGATTGATTCAAATACTTTTATTAAAAGGTATAATCTTTCTTTTTATCTCGCCTATTGATTTTTATTTGATAAAATATTGGTCGATTCAACATGCAAATAAATTTAGAATTTAATCTTTTTATCGATAAACTGATTAATATTTGATTTCATGTAAAATACCTGGTTAAATCCTAATGCACGAAATTTCGTTATAAATACCGTTAAATGCAGAATATCAGCATATTGTACCGATGTTTAATTTAGAATGAAAATAAATTACATATGTGTGCATGTTTTGCGAAAAATATAAATACATATGTATTGTAGATTTAAAATATAGTATTACATTTGTAACGTGATAAGACAATAAGACTATTGGACAAATAGAAGTAAAGCGAAAAGATTTACAAACCCAATTTAAGTTATTCGCTGGCAATACAGAGTTACGCTAGGTCGTTAGAAATAACGACCTTTTCCTTTTATATCCACTCAGTTAAATTATGTTTTGCTGGATGGACAACGTAAATATCCAACCCTTCTCATGTAACAAATCAACAACTCTATTTATTAACTTTTAGTTATTATTTTATTCAGTACATATCTTACTAAAAATATAACCTTCAGTAAAACAGGGATATGCACTGAATTATTTTGTTTTGTAGAAATGTTTAATCACAATTTTATTGAAATTTACATATGTGTCTATCGGTTATTGAGCAAAATTTACATATGTATCTTGGATTGACTCATTAATAGACTGCTGGCAAGCACTCAGAATTCTATAAAAAATTTAATATGTATTTTTCTTTTTAATCTTAATTGTTGTTCAATATTAAAATCAGTAAATAAAATACTGAATAGTAATTTTTATCTTTGCACGCAAATTATTTATTTATGAATAAAAAGGAAGTTAGAAATTTAGTAGTTGTAGAAAACACGGCCTTAAACACTACTAACTTTTTAATCAGGTTAAGTTCTGTCAATCCAATACCAAAATTATTACCTGGTCAGTTTGTTAATATTGAGATAAAAGATTCAAGTGAAATCTTCCTAAGACGTCCTTTTTCTGTTTTTGATGTTAATTACCATCAAAATACGTTCTCGATAATCGTTAAAATACTCGGTAGAGGTTCAAAAAGGTTAACAGAAGTACGTGTAGGTGAATCATTGAGCATTATTCTTCCTCTAGGTAAAGGATTTACATTTCCTAAAGACGAAGAAAAGATATTGCTTGTTGGCGGTGGCAGTGGAGTTGCTCCAATGTTGTTCCTTGCGAAAGAATCAGGATTGAATAAAGAAAATGTAAATTTATTATTGGGGGCTAAAACTATTGATGATCATATAAATGTTGATGAGTATGCAAAATATGGAAACCTTTATTTTACAACAGAAAACGGTTCGTTGGGCGAAAAGGGATTTGTTACCCAACATTCAGCCTTTAAAAATAGGCTAAAGAATTATGATAAAATATATGCTTGCGGTCCGGATGCGATGATGAAAGCGATTGCAAAGGAAGCTATAAGTGCAAACGTATTTTGTGAGGTATCTCTTGAAAACCTTATGGCTTGCGGTTTTGGCGTTTGTTTGTGCTGTATTGAACCAACTGTAAAAGGTAATTTATGCGTCTGTACTGAAGGACCGGTTTTTAATATCAACGATTTGAAATGGTAGATTTAAAAGTAAATATAAAAGGACTGGAACTTAAAAATCCGGTAATGACTGCTTCGGGTACTTCTGGTTTTGCGGAAGAATTAAATGATTTTTATGACGTTTCTAAATTAGGTGCGGTTTTGTTAAAAGGATTGACATTAAAAAACCGCGATGGAAATGCTTACCCACGAATGGCGGAAACAGCTTCTGGAATGTTAAATGCCGTTGGCCTGCAAAACAAAGGAATCGATTATTTTATTCAAAATATTTATCCACGAATAAAAGATTATGGTACCCAATTGATAGCTAATGTAAATGGCTCAACTGTAGAGGAATATATTGAACTTACTGAAAAAGTTAATGAATTAGACAAAATTGCTGCAATTGAATTAAATATTTCATGCCCAAATGTTAAAGAAGGAGGAATGTCATTTGGAATAAGTTGTCCGAGTGCTGAGGCAGTTACCCGTGAAGTCAGGAAAGTTTGCAGTAAACATTTGATGGTAAAATTATCGCCCAATGTTACAGATATTACTGAAATTGCAAAGGCAGTTGAAGGACAGGGGGCCGACAGTGTTTCGCTTGTCAATACATTTCTTGGAATGGCCATTGATTCAGAAAAAAGGATTCCTTTACTTTCTACTATAACAGGTGGTTTGTCAGGGCCCGCTATTAAACCAATTGCGTTACGAATGGTTTGGCAGGTATATAATGCAGTTAAAATTCCGGTAATAGGTATGGGGGGGATAATGAATACCGCTGATGCCATTGAATTTATACTGGCCGGAGCGTCCGCTGTACAGGTAGGAACTGCCATTTTTAAAGATCCTTTTATTCCACTTCAGATAATTGATGGTATCGAAGAATACATGGAACGTAATAAATTTCAGTCAGTTAGCGATTTAATAGGTGGTTTACAAATGTAAATAAACATTGTATTTTATACCAGTTTTAAATATTTCAGTGTTGTGTGGAATTTGAGGAAATAGCTTTTAGGTATCAATTAATATTTTGGATTAATATCACTTAAAGAAATAGAAAAACGTATATTGTAAAGTAAGAGTAATAAAAAGAAAATTGCAATGTGAACATTTCAATTTTGGTCTTGTTATATAATGCGTAAATTACAATTAATTAAAAACACATTTCGATATTATGTCAAATTTTCAAATTGTAATGCCCAAACTTGGCGAAAGCATCCAGGAAGGCACAATAACCAAATGGTTTGTAAAAGAAGGAGATAAAGTAGAAGAAGATACAATTCTTTTTGAAGTGGCAACTGACAAAGTGGATTCTGAAATTCCATCGCCAGTTGATGGTGTTATAACAAAAATAATGTTCCCCGAAAATAGTTTGGTTCCGGTTGGAGAAGTCCTGGCTATTATAAACATGGGAGGAGCAGAAAATTCAACTGATGAAAAAGCTGAAAAAAATATTGCAGAAGAAAAAACGACATCTTCAAAACCAGAATCCAAAACGGTTGAAGATGAAAAGAAGCTGACTTTGGAACCTGTGAAAGAAACCAAGGTTGAAATTACCCGTGAGTCTTCATCACGCTTTTATTCTCCATTGGTCAGGAACATTGCAAAACAGGAAAATATATCATTGGAAGAACTCGAAACAATTAAGGGGTCAGGAACAAACGAGAGAGTTCAGAAAAATGATATACTTGAATATATTCAAAACCGAAAAAGCGGAAAATCAGTTACAGAAACAAAAACAGAAAGTACAATTGCAACCCGGAAAACCTTGTCTCCTCCTTCGGTTTCAGTAGGAGCGGGTGACCAGATTATCGAAATGGACAGGGTTCGTAAACTTATTGCCGAGCACATGGTAATGTCGAAACAAGTTTCACCTCATGTTACCGCAGTTGTTGAAGCGGATGTTACCGAATTGGTTATCTGGAGAAACAAAAATAAAGACGCTTTTGAAAAGAAATACGGCGAGAAGATTACGTTTATGCCAATTTTTACAGAAGCTGTTGCTGCAGCACTTGCTGAATTTCCAATGTTGAATTCTTCGGTTGATGGCGACAGAATTATTCTTAAAAAAGATATAAATATTGGTATTGCAGTTGCCAAACCTGATGGAAATCTGATTGTTCCGGTTATTAAAAATGCTGAACAAAAGAATTTGGTGGGGATAACAAAAGATTTGAACCGGCTTGCAAATGCTGCACGAAGCAACAAATTGGCAATTGAAGAAATCCAGGGTGGAACTTTTACAATTACAAATTTTGGCTCTTTCCGTAATTTAATAGGAACGCCTATTATAAATCAGCCGCAGGTTGCAATACTGGCGACAGGAAGCATTGAGAAAAAACCAGCGGTTTTGGAAACTCCAACAGGTGATGTTATTGCCATTCGTCATTTAATGTTCCTGTCATTGTCATATGATCACAGAATTGTTGACGGTGCATTAGGAGGTGCATTTTTGAGAAAGATTGCAGATAACCTTGAGCAATTTGACATTAATCGGATAGTTTAAAAATTAGAAAAGAATATAAATATGAATGAATTGGAAGTACCCAAAATTTATTCCATAAAAAAGACGGACAAGGAAACATTAAAAAAATGGTTTTACTTAATGACCCTTGGACGCTTAATCGATGATAAAGCCCCAAATTATTTAAAACAGGCTATCGGTTGGTCTTATCATGCACCTTATGCTGGTCATGACGGAATTCAGTTGGCTGTTGGTCAGCATTTTGAAAAAAATAAAGATCATATTTTTCTTTATTACCGCGAAATGTTAACGGCAATGTCATGCGGTTTAACTGCAGAGGAAATAATACTGAACGGCATCTCAAAAGCAACCGAACCATCAGGCGCAGGTCGTCACATGTCGAACCATTTTGCCAAACCTGAATGGAACATTCATACTGTTTCATCATCAACGGGAAATCATACACTTCATGCAGTGGGTGTTGCAAGGGCAATCAAATATTATGGCGAAAAAGCAGTTGCAATCAGTGGCCAGGGCGAATCATCAGTAAGTGAAGGTTATGTTTATGAAGCGTTTAATGGCGCCGATAAAGAACAACTACCGGTGATATTTGTAATCCAGGATAATGGTTATGGGATTTCGGTTCCTAAAAAAGACCAGACTGCCAACCGAAAAGTGGCAAATAATTTTACAGGATTTAAAAATACAAGAATTATACATTGCAATGGTAAGGACGTTTTTGATTCGATGAATGCGATGGCTGAAGCCAAACGATTTGCTTTGGAAGAATCAAAACCAGTTCTTTTGCAGGCTAATTGCGTGAGGATGCACTCTCATTCAAATTCAGACGACCACCTTTTGTACCGTAATCAGTTGGAACGGAATTATGTTATGGATTACGATCCACTTGCAAAATTTGGTAGAATGCTTGTAAAATATGGCAGATTTACTGAAGAAGAGTTGCTTGAAATTGAAGACAGCGCAAAAGCTGAATTAAAAACAGCGCATAAAGCAGCTTTAAGTGCCCCTGATCCTGATCCCGAATCTATCTACGATTTTGTAATGCCTGAAGCATACAAGTCTGAAAAATACCCTGATGGATTACACAATGAAGAAGGTGAAAAGAAAAAATTAATTACCGGACTAAATGAAACTCTGAAAGCTGAATTCCGCCATAACCCGGATACTTTTATTTGGGGACAAGATATGGCGAACAAGGATAAAGGAGGAATATTCAACGTTTCCAAAGGGCTGCAACAGGAATTTGGTAAAAAACGGGTATTCAACGCACCAATAGCTGAAGATTTTATCATGGGAACTGCAAACGGAATGTCGAGATATAACGATAAAATACGAGTTGTTGTTGAAGGTGCCGAGTTTGCCGATTATTTTTGGCCTGCAATGGAACAATATGTAGATACAAGTCATGATTACTGGCGCTCAAATGGTAAGTTCTCTCCAAATATTGTAATACGCCTTGCATCAGGTGGTTATATTGGCGGTGGAATGTACCACTCACAAAATATCGAAGGTTCATTGGTTGCCATTCCGGGGGTCAGGATTGTTTACCCCTCGTTTGCTGATGATGCTGCCGGATTATTACGTACGGCGATACGTTCAAAGGGATTGACAATGTTTATGGAACCGAAAGCGCTGTATCAGGACCCAAAAGCGGCAACTGTAATTCCTGATGATTTTGAAGTACCATTCGGAAAAGCGAGAATCAGAAAAGAGGGTAGCGATTTAACTATACTTACCTACGGAAATACCACTCATCTAAGTATTGAAGCAGCTAACCGGCTTGAAAAAGAAGGTTCAAGTGTTGAAGTGATTGATTTAAGGAGCTTAGTTCCTTTGGATGAAGAAACTATTTTAAAATCTATCCAGAAAACAAATAAAGTTTTAATCGTGCATGAAGATAAAGTTTTTGGTGGTTTTGGCGGCGAATTAAGCGCAATCATTACTGAAAAGGCTTTCAAATGGCTTGATGCACCTGTAAGAAGAGTTGGTTCGTCCAATACTCCGGTTGGATTCAACCGTATTTTGGAAAGGGCAATTTTACCAAATGCCGAGCGGATTTATACAACAGCAAAAGAATTATTGGAATATTAAAAAACAAAACAGTAATGAGCAAAACAGTTATTATATACAGTTTTCACACACAAAAATCGAAAAAGGTTGCCGAAAAAGTGATTGAAGTTTTTGGCAAAGACGATATAAAGGCAATTAATGCTGAAGAACTTACAGCAAAAGATTTCGAAGAAAACAATAATTTCATACTTAGTGCACCAACCTGGTTTGATGGAGAATTGCCAAATTACTGGGACGAATTTGTTCCTGAATTGGAAGAAATGGATCTTAAAAACAAAACTTTTGCCGTTTTTGGACTTGGAGATCAGAAAGGATATCCCGAAAACTTTTGCGATGCGATTGGAATTTTGGTTGGAATACTGGAAAATTGTGGGGCAAAAATAATAGGTAAAATTCCTGCCGAAGGTTACACCTTTGAATCTTCGAAGGCACAAAGAGGTGATATTTTTGTGGGTTTGCCACTTGATCAGGAAAACCAGGGAAGACTAACTAATGACAGGGTTACAAAGTGGGTTGAACAATTAAAAAATGAAATAAAATAAAACCTTTTTGTTACCATTCATTTTATTAAGAAAGGTTGTTCCTGTTTGGGGCAACCTTTCTTGTTTCATGTTCTTTGTTAAATTTGAAATACCAAAGTATAGATTCGATGAAGAACCGGAAAAATAAATTTCTTAAAGTACCCCAAATTTTAGGAGGAAATAAAGCTTTAAAAATGTATATCGAAGAAAATTTGAAATATCCTCCTGAAGCCAAAGAAAAACGAATTGAAGGTATTGTGCATTTAGTCGCAGAAATAAATGATAACGGAAATGTAGTTCATATTGAAATACTGCACGGTTTGGGCAGTGGCTGCAACGAAGAAGCAATCAGGTTAATAAAAAATGTCCGGTTTGGTACAGTAAATAACAAGGGAATCCGGTTGAAAACTAAAAGACAGTTCAGAATAAAATTTCAATTGCCACCTGAAAATAAACTAAATTATCAGTTGGTAGATCAATCAAAAGAAACCAATAAGGAAGAAATTAGCGAGAAATATTCATATACAATAATGATTAACTAAAAGCAAATTGAACAATTTGTTTTGCTGTAAATTTTTATAATTCAGCAATATATACATATGTAATCAACGTTTGCTTCAATGAACACATATGTAACTGCCAAAATGACGCAAAATATCTAATGCGTAAGTTTGTCCATTTGCAATTTTCTTGTTGTGTTGAAAATTCAATATTTGCAGAAAATTAAAATTTAGTTTAAAATATTGCAGGGAAAACTACTTTGCCTTTTCGTCAAAATTCTTACTGGCATATATTTTATTAAGTCAGTCAAAATTAACAACGACTGGTTATTATTTATTCGATATTATCGGTCAATTAAAGTTATCTTTAGTTTTCAGATAAGTTTTATTGATTAATTTTGTGCCTTAAAATCAAAAAAATTGAGAAAATTGTCGGAAACAAGATACATATTCGTTACCGGTGGAGTTACTTCATCGCTGGGGAAAGGAATTTTAGCGTCATCCTTGGCCAAATTATTGCAGTCAAGGGGATTTAACGTTACAATCCAAAAACTGGATCCATACATAAATATAGATCCCGGGACTTTAAATCCGTATGAACATGGCGAATGTTTTGTTACGGAAGATGGAGCTGAAACCGACCTTGATTTAGGCCACTATGAAAGGTTTCTGAATGAAGCAACTTCGCAGGCCAATAATGTAACAACAGGCCGGATTTACCAATCCGTTATAAGTAAAGAGCGAAAAGGTGATTACCTTGGGAAAACAGTTCAAATAATCCCACACATTACCGATGAAATAAAACGAAGGATAAAAATTCTTGGTTCCAAAGGGAATTATGACATAGTAATTACAGAAATTGGCGGAACGGTGGGTGATATTGAGTCATTACCTTACATTGAATCTGTCCGTCAGTTGAAATGGGAACTTGGCTCAAAAGCGATTGTTATTCATTTAACCTTGGTACCTTATCTTGCAGCTACCGGTGAACTAAAAACCAAACCTACCCAACATTCAGTAAAACAATTACTTGAAGAGGGAGTCCAGCCGGATATTTTGGTTCTGCGTACTGAATACGATATCGAATTATCTGTTCGCGAGAAAGTAGCACTTTTTTGTAATGTGGCAATAGAAGCTGTAGTACAGTCGATTAATGTTGACACAATTTACGAAGTTCCATTAAAAATGCTTGAAGAAAAACTGGATATAACAGTTTTAAAGAAACTTGGCCTTCAGGTAAATGATGAAATTGATCTTTCATTATGGAATGATTTTCTTACAAGGCTTAAAAATCCAACACAAACTATTGAAATTGGTCTGGTCGGAAAATATGTGGAATTGCATGACGCTTATAAATCTATTGCCGAGTCAATTGTTCATGCTGGTGCTGAAAACAGATGCAAGGTAAACATTAACTGGATCCATTCTGAAGATATTAGCAGCAGTAATTATGTCGAAAAACTGTCGAATTTAAACGGAATAATTGTTGCCCCCGGGTTTGGCCACCGTGGAATGAAAGGGAAAATATTAGCGGCAAAATTCGCCCGCGAGAATAATGTTCCTTATCTTGGAATTTGTCTTGGAATGCAGGTTGCAGTTATCGAGTTTGCAAGGAATGTGCTGAATCTGGAAGATGCCGATTCAACTGAAATGTCGCCAAAAACTCCATATCCGGTTATTGATTTAATGGAGCAGCAAAAAGGAATTACAGATTATGGCGGCACAATGCGCCTCGGTTCTTATGAATGCCGGATTATTGACACCAACTCAAAAGTTTTCAAAGCATACAATAAGCACACAATTCAGGAACGCCACAGGCACCGTTACGAGTTTAACGATTCTTTTCGTGAAAAATATATCGCTGCCGGCATGATTCCGGTCGGCATAAATCCCGAAACTGATTTGGTTGAAATTATTGAAATACCTGAACACAAATGGTTTGTAGGTGTTCAGTTTCATCCCGAATACCGAAGTACAGTTTTAAATCCTCACCCTGTGTTTGTAGATTTTATTAAAAATTCGTTAGTTCAATAAATTAAAATGGATAAAAAATCGATAATTGGAATTGTCCTTATTTTCGCGATTTTGGTAGTTTTTTCTATAATTAATCAACCTTCGAAGGAAGAAATTGAAGCCACCAAACACCGGAGAGATTCATTGGCATTAGTTGAAAAACAAAATGAATTGTTATTGCAACAGCAAATTCAACAGCAGTCCGAAATAGAAAATTCAACAATTGGAAATGATTCGATAAACGCTGAAAACCAGTTGCAAAAAAATACAGAGCAATTTGGCGTTTTCGGGTCTGCAGCTCTTGGTAATGAAGAGTTTTATACACTCGAAAACAATTTAATGAAGATTACATTCTCCAACAAGGGAGGGAGAATTTATTCAGTTGAATTAAAAAATTACCAGACAAACGATTCATTGCCACTTATTTTATTCGACGGCCCGAAAACTCTGTTTGGCTTAAATTTCTTTGCCCAAAACAGAAGTATAAAAACTCAGGATCTTTATTTTTCGCCGGTTGTTGATAAAAAAGCAACTGTTGTAAGCGGTCCGGAAGTAAAAATAGGTAGTGAGGGAAGAATTAAGTTTAATAAAGAAAATCCGGGAGGAAAAGAAACTGTTTCGTTTCGTTTGGAGGTTGCGCCCGGCAGTTTTATGGAATACGATTACACGCTGGAATACAACTCTTTTCTTGTAGGTTTTGATGTTAAAATGCAGGGAATGAACCAATATGTTGCAGCAAATCAATCGTATCTCGATTTTAACTGGTCATATGAAGTTCCAAGACAGGAACGTATTTCGAAATTTGGCGAAGACAATTATACAAATATCAATTATAAATTCTTTGAGGATGAAGTTGATAACCTGGCAAAAAATAAATCGGACGAAGAAAATTTAACAACGCGAATCAAATGGATTGGTTTTAAACAGTTGTTTTTCAACTCGACAATTATTTCGAATGAATCGTTTGCCAGTGCGCAAATTAAGCAGGATAAATATAAGGACAACCCCGAATATCTGGCTAATTTTTATGCTGACATTTCTCTTCCGTATGAAGGAAAACCAAGTGAATCAATTGGGATGCAATTCTATTTTGGCCCTAATCACTATCAAACTCTAAAACAATACGACGTTAGTCTTGAAAGCCTTGTTTATTTGGGTTATCCGGTAGTTCGTGAAGTTAACAGGTTTGTAATTATCCCCATTTTCAATTTTCTCAGAAAATACATTGATAATTTTGGGATCATCATTTTGCTACTTACAATTTTCATCAAAACTGTTTTATTTCCATTTACATACAAATCATACATGTCGCAGGCAAAAATGCGTGTGTTAAAACCTGAAATTGATGAACTTAACGCAAAATTTGGTCCCGATAAAATGATGGAAAAACAACAGGCAACAATGGCTTTATATAAAAAAGCCGGCGTAAATCCAATGGGCGGTTGTTTGCCAATGTTGCTGCAATTCCCGATTTTAATCGCCATGTTCTTTTTCTTCCCGACTTCAATTGAATTGCGGCAGGAAAGTTTCCTTTGGGCAACCGACTTGTCAACTTATGATTCAATTTTAAACCTCCCGTTTGAGATTCCGTTTTACGGTGCTCATGTAAGTTTATTTTGCCTTTTGATGACAATAACCACCATTGTATCAACAAGTATGAACCAGCAGGCAATGAGCAGCAACTCGATGCCGGGAATGAAAACAATGATGTATTTAATGCCGGTTATGTTTCTTTTTATACTTAACAGTTATTCATCAGGTTTGAGTTATTACTATTTTCTGGCTAACGTAATTACAATCGGGCAAACCTATTTAATCAGGCATTTTGTTGATGAAGATAAAATACATTTACAGTTACAGGCAAACAAAAAGAAACCCGTACAAAAATCGAATTTCCAAAAGCGTCTGGAAGATTTAGCTAAACAGAGAGGGGCACAATTGCCACAAAAGAAAAAATAGGTACTAAACGTTAATAGATTAGGATTACAAAATTTGTAATCCTTTTTTTGTTTCCATGATTAAATTTTGTGTCATATTAATTTACAGCTTTTTTGCTTTTTCAACATTCGGGCAAACTGAAAGAAGGTTTTTAATATGGAATAAGAACGAAGTTATAATTCAACCCTGGAAAAACATATCATTTAATGTTGCTGAAAATATACACTTCTCACCGAAACAAAATGCATTAAACCAAAAATATGCTGAACTAAATTTATTGCATGAACCTGAAAAGTGGTTCGAATACGGAGCCGGATTCAGGGTTGTAAAAGCAAATACATACCCTGGCTGGATTCAGGAAAACAGGATTATGTTAATGGCAAACTTTTTAAAACAATACAAACATTTTGGTTTTAAATATTCAAACCGATTTGAATTCAGATCTATTGAAAATGATTTGCATCACTTTAGATACCGCCAGGAATTTAAAGTTGATTTCTCTTCATTAACCAGTTGGGGGATGAGATTTTATACCTCTGAAGAATCATTTATAAAGTTAAATGAAGTTGGATTTCACCTGATCAGGTTTTACGAAGGTTTATCAATTGTCCAGCAACAACATTTCAAACTAAAATTATATTATGCCCTCGAAAAATATAAGCTAATCGAAAACTGGGGCACATCTGATATTGTTGGATTAAACATGGGTTTTCAACTATAAAAAATCTTTTCATTTCTACTTTAAACCTTTTGAAATTCAGTGTGTCCAAAGGTTCATAAAACTTTTGAATAGTTAAATTTTAAAAATTAATAGAAATGAAAAAAATCGGATTCCTTTTGATTGCCCTAATTATGGGAACATTGGTTGGCACAGCACAAAACTGGCAAAACGCTACACCTGAAGAAATGGCAAAACGCCAGACAGATCAGATAAAAGAAAAATGCGGCCTCGACAAAGCGCAGGAAAAAAAGGTGTATGACCTGAGCCTTGAATCGAGCAAAAAAATGGCAAAAATGCGCGAAGAAATGCAAGGTGGTGACAGAGATAGCATGCGTGATAAAATGGCAAAAATGCGTGAAGATCAAAACAAGGAAATGAAAAAAATATTAACCGCTGAACAGTATGTGAAATACGAAAAATATTTGGAAGAAAGACGTGCTGCCAGACAACAAGGTGGTGGAAACAGATAGGTTTTGTTTACGGTATAGTAGTTTAGTTTGATTAAGTTAAGGCTTGCATGACGCAAGCCTTTTCTTTTATAATTTTCTCTTTACATCTCCGGAAAATTCTTTTCATCTACTTCTCTCATCATTTCGTACACATTCTTGAAAAGCCTCTCAACATTGGGCTTTGAGAAATATTCGCCATCAATTCCATAAGCAGGACGGTGTTCCATCGCCGAAAGTGCACGTGGAGCAGTATCAAGGTAGTTAAACGCCTTTTGTTCGTCAATTACCTTTTGCATCATGTAAGCTGTGGCTCCGCCGGGAACATCTTCATCCATAAAAATTACTTTCCCTGTCTTTTTAACAGACTCTAAAATTGTATGATTTATGTCGAAAGGCATAAGCGTTTGAACATCGATAACTTCAACAGAAATATTTTTAAACCTGGCAAGTAATCGGGCAGCTTTTATGGCGTGATGAGAATTCCAGCCATAAGTAACAATGGTAATGTCATTTCCTTCGCGAAGAACTTCGGGTATGCCAAGCGGAATTCTGTATTCGCCTATGTTTAACGGCATCTTTTCCTTCACATTGTATCCTTTCAATGGTTCAATTATTAAAGCCGGATCATTGCCTTCAAGCAATGTATTGTAAAACCCTGCAGCCTGTGTCATATTTCGTGGCACACATAAATACATTCCACGTATCGAACCGAGCAACATTTGCATAGGCGAACCGGCATGCCAGATTCCCTGCAACTGATGCCCTCGCGTGCGAACAATAAGGGGTGCAGCTTGTTTGCCTTTGGTTCGGTATTGTAAAGTTGAAACATCATCACTCAACTGTGAAAGTGCATAAATTACATAGTCTAAATATTGAATTTCGGCAATTGGGCGAAAACCCCGTAATGACAATCCAATTCCCTGTCCAATAATTGTTGCTTCGCGGATTCCGGCATCTGAAACCCTGTCAATACCATATTTTTTCTGAATGCCTTTCATTCCCTGGTTAACATCGCCAAGTTTTCCGGTATCCTGGCCAAAAGTTACAAGGGTTGGATATTTTTCAAATAGTTTGTCGAAATTCTTGCTGATGATTTCCGAGCCATTTACATCCGGAGCGTCGTTGCTATATTCAACAGCAATTCCGGCTACTTTTAAGGTTGAATCAGCACCGGTCCGGTAAAGTTGTTTGTTATATGCCACGGCACTTTTTTCTTCAAACCGTTTAATCCAATCTTTCAATTCGGCACGTTCATTCTGAACTTCTTTTCTAAGATGAATTTTGAGTGAAAGCCCTTTAGCAAAGCTCAAATGAGAACGCCGGGTAAGAAATGTCTTTTGCGTAATTTTATCAAAATCTATTAAACGGTAACTTTGAAGTGTAGTCTTATTCTCTATTTTTGTAACGATTTTCCTTAATTCATCTTGTTCTTTTTTGTACCCACCAACAAAGTCTGCCCAGGCTTTTTCCCGTGCATCTTTTGCTCTTTTTTTAGCCTTTTTCTCAATTTCTGAAAGTAATGGTCCATCAGCAAAACCGCTTTCGAGCAACCATTTTTTCATAAGATTATTGCAATCAAAATCAACTTCCCAGGCGAGTCTTTCCCTGGTTTTATAACGTTCGTGAGATCCGGAAGTTGAATGACCAAGTTGTTGCGTTACTTCCTGGATATGAAAAACAGCAGGAATGTGTGTTCTTCGTGTTTTTTCAATTCCCTTTTTAAACAGTTTAACCAATCCGTTGTAATCCCAGCCTTTGCCGGTATAAATATCAATTCCGTTGGTATTTATTTCTTTTTGAAATCCTTTAAGCGATTCGGAAATGCTCGATTTTGTTGTTTGCATTTCAACCGGGACACTTATTCCAAAACCATCGTCATATACTGCAACTACCAAAGGCACTTGCATTACTCCTGCAGCATTTATGGTTTCCCAAAAAACGCCTTCTGAAGTGCTTGCATCACCAATCATTCCAAACGCTACTTCGTTACCCGATACATTATTTTTTAAAAATTGCTTTAGCTCAGGTTTGTTGCGAACTATTTTTGATGCCTGTGCAAGCCCCAGCAAACGAGGCATTTGTCCTCCTGTTGATGAAATATCCGATGCTGAATTATATTTGGTTAAAAGGTCTTTAATTTCGCCATTTTCATCAATATTTTGAGTGCTGAAATGGTTGTTGAAATTGCGACCAACTGTGGAAGGGTTTAGTTCTTCATTCGTTTCACCATAAATCATCGAAAAAAACTCTTCGGGTTGGAGTAATCCCAACGCAAGCATAAAAGTCTGGTCGCGGTAATAGCCCGAACGCCAGTCGCCTTTTTGGAATGACTTGGCATAAGCTACCTGCACTACTTCCTTACCGTCTCCAAAAATACCAAAATGTGCTCTGCCATTGTGTACTTCCCGTCGGCCAAGCAAACTTAACTGACGGCTCAAACAAACTATATAGTAATCTTCAAGGGCTTCTTCAGCAGAAATTATGGTAGATGAAATCAATTCAGTTCTTACTAACGACATGCTTTATTATTTCCGACTTTTGTGTCATTTAAACGCTAAAAATAACATTTTTCAAAGGGTTTTGTTTAGTCTGGGATTTTGTAGTTTTGAACAATAAGATTGTATATCATCTGACATTTTAGAGGTAAAAAGCTGAATATAAATGCAATTGATGGGGCGTTTTATTATTGATTCATGGCGGAACAGCATAGTTCTTTTTGGTTTTAGTTCATAAAAATGATTATTAACTTGCGCCCTAAATGGTTTTATTGATTTTTCATTAATCAGTGTGAATCAAATTTTGAGAATATTCATCAAAAATTAAAAAATAGAATATGAGGTTTGACATTGACGAATTAGAAGAAAAGTTCAGTATTGAAGGAGAAGTGGGTTTTGCGGAATTGGAAGAAGGCATGGTTTTTATAACAGTATCGAACAAATTTGCCGATTTGGATATTAGTTTATATGGTGCACATATAACTAATTTCAAACCCTACAATACAATGGAAATATTATGGATGAGCCCTGAAAGTAAATTCGTTGAAGGTAGCCCGATTCGAGGTGGTATTCCGGTTTGTTTTCCATGGTTTGGACCGCATAAAACCGATTCATCGAAGCCACAGCACGGTTTTGGCCGTTTAATGTTTTGGGAGGTTACTGAAACTTCTTCTCTCAAATCTGGTGAAACTTCAATAAAGTTGCAACTTTGCTCGTCGCCTGAAACAAAAAAATACTGGGATCATGATTTTTGTGCCGAATTGAGCGTAGTTGTTGGCAAAGTGCTTACTGTTACATTAAAAGTCTCAAATAATTCATCAACAGAATTCGAGTATTCATGCGCACTTCATTCCTATTTTAGTTTATCCTCAATTGAAGAAATCAGTATTGAAGGTTTGCAAAACACAAAATATTACAACCAGCTTGAACCGGGTGATTTTATTCAGGAAACTGAGAAGCTCGAAATACACCGGGCAGAAACAAGGCATTATTATGATACCGAAAATGCCTGTATAATCAGCGATCCTGTTTTTAACAGGAGAATCAGGGTTGATAAATCGGGCAGCAAAATAACCACTGTATGGAATCCGTGGGAAGAAACCTGCAGTAAGATAGATGATTTGCCTGACGATGCATACCACACTTTTGTTTGCATTGAAGCTGTGAATGCTTTTAACAACATGATAAAACTTGCCCCTGGCGAAACCCATGAAACTTCAGCAATTATTGGACTTGAAGGGTAGGGGGCTAATTAAGTTGTGCAATTGATTTTACGATTACAAATATTTGCTTTTCAATCTCTGAACCGTTTTAATAATTCATCGTAATCATCAATTCGGCGATCACGAAGAAACGGCCAGATTCTGCGAACCTGCTCTGAACGTGAAAGATTTATTGTAACAACTTCTGTTTGTTCTTTTTCGGTGGAAAACTGTTGAATAATTTCGCCTTGTGGCCCTGACACAAAAGAGTTTCCCCAAAAAGAAATTCCATTTGTAACTCCCGAAGGATCAGCTTCAAAACCCGTTCGGTTTACACTGATTACAGGCAATCCGTTTGCAACAGCATGTGCACGTTGCGAAATCATCCAGGCATTTAACTGGCGTTGTTTTTCATCGTCACTATCTGTACTTTCCCATCCAATTGCAGTTGGATAAATCAATAAATCAGCGCCTGCCAGTGCCATTAATCTTGCTGCTTCGGGATACCACTGGTCCCAGCAAACAAGCACGCCAAGTTTCCCGACAGAAGTTTTTATTGGATTAAAACCCAAATCGCCCGGTGTGAAATAAAATTTTTCATAATATGCCGGATCGTCAGGAATATGCATTTTACGGTACTTTCCGGCAATCGACCCATCTTTTTCAAAAACAACAGCAGTGTTGTGGTACAATCCTGCCGCTCTTTTCTCGAAAAGTGAAGTTACAAGAACAACACCTGTTTCTTTCGCAACCTGCGAAAATATTTCGGTTGCGGGGCCCGGAATTGTTTCTGCCAGGTCGAACATTTCAGTATTTTCGGTTTGGCAAAAATAAAGGCTGCTGTGTAATTCCTGAAGTATTACAAGTTCAGCGCCCGCAGCCGCACATTTCCTAATATTAATTATGCTTTTTTCAATGTTTGCATCTTTATCTGAAACGCAAGCCATTTGAACCAATCCTGCTTTTATATTATTCATTTTTAGTAAGAATTTCTTTATTCAATTTTACCTGGTGGGGAAATTGCATTGTTACACAATGAAGCGAACCATGTTGTTCAATCAAAACCCTGCAATTTATACCAATTATTTCTTTTCCGGGAAAACAACCCTGCAGAATTTCCAATGCCGGTTTATCCTGTGGTAGTCCGTACACCGGTACCAGGACCGCATCATTAATTATCGTAAAATTTGCATAAGTTGCCGGCAAACGATTCCCTTCATTATCAAAACAGGCATCCGGAAATGGTAGTTCAACCAATTTATAAGGCAGGCCGTTGAAATTTTTAAAATTACTTAGTTCCGCTTTCATTTTCTGAAGTGCCTCAAAATGTTCATCATTTTGATTGTCGCAACCAACATAAGCGATCGTATTTTCGTCGCAAAACCTTGCAAGCGTATCAATGTGCGAATCGGTATCATCTCCTGCCAGGTAGCCATTTTCGAGCCATAAAATTCTGTCGCAACCAAAATCGGTTTTAAATACCTTTTCAATATCTGACTTCGATTTATTCCTGTTCCGGTTTTCCGATAATAAGCAAGTTGTTGTGGTTAAAATGGTCCCTTTTCCATCACTTTCAACTGAGCCACCTTCCAAAATAAATTCTGAAGTAATTAGCTTACAGTTTTTAAAAACTCCTTTTTCAAAAAGCTGTTTTGTGATTTGATTATCCAACTGCGCATCAAATTTATTTCCCCAACCATTGAAAACATAATCATAAATTACAGCTTCGCCATTTTCCAAAACAGTAATCCCGCCATGGTCGCGCGTCCATGTATCATTTGATTCAATATCAGTAAAATATACATTTTGCGTTGTTTTGAAATATGATTGAACACGTTTGATATCATCGCAAACCACCAGTACATTTTGAAACCGGGCTGCTGTTTCAATTATTTCAGCAAAACATGATGATACTTCATTCAGCAAATAATTCCAATCGCTTTCAGGGTGCGGGAAAGTAAGTTGAAGAAATGACTGTTTTTCCCATTCAGCGGGAAGTTTTTTTATATGATTCATTTTATTTATTAATACATTGGCAATAAAGCACAAATATTAAAAAAATCATTGTGAATTAGGTTCTCATTTTCACCGGCAACTCTTTTTTTACTTATTGCATTTATGTTGAATGTTACAAAGTACATTTTGTTTGAATAATAAGATTGATGATTATTTATTGGGTAACAAGCCAATATTAAGTTTAAGCAAAATAATTACTTACAATTTATATAGAAACTGAACCATTGATTTAACTGAATTGTTAAGGCTAAAACATATAATAAAAGACACACATATCTGTTTTATTTCAGTAAACAATAATTTGGATAGAGTAAAAAAAATTTAATAATCTCAAAAATGTTAAAATCATGAAATTAAATCCTTATCTCAATTTCGATGGCCAGGCTGAAGAAGCCTTTATTTTTTACAAGTCTGTTTTTGGCGGCGAATTTACCGGAAACATGAAAATGAAAGATGCTCCGGAAGGAGACAAACTGTCAAAAGACGAACAGAACCGCGTAATGCATATTTCGTTGCCAATTGGAAAGGAAATCTTATTGATGGGGTCTGACATAATGCCTTCAATGGGACAAAAACTTATTAAAGGGAACAATAACTATATTTCTCTTCATCCGGATAGTAAAGCTGAAGCTGATCGTTTATTCAACGGTCTTTCGGAAGGTGGTGAAATAGAAATGCCAATGGCTGACCAGTTTTGGGGCGATTACTTTGGGAGTTTTATCGACAAGTTCGGTATTTGCTGGATGATTAATTTTAACCCTCAATTCTAAAAAAATTAAGTTTACCCGATTTTACTATTTACGGAATATTAAAATTCAAGAGCTTTAAATTTGCAAACAAAAATGAATAGAAAGTTAATATTATACATTGCAATGAGCCTCGACGGATATATTGCAAAAAAGGATGACAATATTGACTTCCTGTCAATTGTTGAAACACCGGATGAAGATTATGGCTATTCGGACATTTTGAAAAGAGTGGATACTGTAATTTGGGGGCGAAAAACTTTTGACAAGGTGCTTTCTTTTGGCGAAGGTGTGCCGCATAAAGACAAGAAAGTATATGTGATTTCAAAATCAAAAACAGGAAACGAAAGCCATGCCGAATACTGTGGAGATGTTGTGCAATTAATAAAATCGCTTAAAAATCAAACAGGTAAAGATATTTACTGTGACGGAGGCGGAGAAATCGTTTATGAACTGCTCAAAAATAGGCTTTTTGACAGATTGATTATAAGCATTATTCCTCATTTGGTTGGTTCCGGAATCCGGCTTTTCAAAGATGGGAACATAGAACAGGAACTTAAATTCAAACAAAGCACTTCCTATTCATCGGGACTTGTGCAGGTTTGGTATGATTTAAAACACTGAAAATCAAAAATATTTAAAAGTTGATAATCAAAATGGGAACAAAAAAAATTACAATTCACGCAGATATTTCAGCGGATACAAAAAAAGTCTGGGACTACTATATGTTGCCTGAACACATTACACAATGGAACTTTGCATCGTCTGACTGGCATTGCCCAAAAGCAGAGAACGATATCAGGGTCGGTGGCAAGTACAGTGCCAGAATGGAAGCAAAAGACGGAAGCTGGGGTTTTGATTTTGAAGCAGTTTATGATGTTGTTGTTGAATATAAAAACTTCATTTACACAATGCCTGATGGCAGAAAAGTTACTGTTAATTTCGAAAACAATGAAGATAGAACCAGGGTAGTTGTTACTTTTGACGCTGAAACTGAAAACTCAGAAGAATTGCAAAGAAACGGATGGCAGGCTATTCTTAATAATTTCAAAAAATACACAGAAGCTAATTAACAAATATTATACTGATGAAGCCTGAAACAGAATTAAACGAAGAAGTAACAATTTTTTTGGATAAATTAAATCACCCTCTCAGAAAAGAAATTGACAGTTTGCGCAGTTTAATTTTAAGTTCGAATAATTTATTAAAAGAGAATATTAAATGGAACGGACCAAATTACAGTTGGTGTGGTAATGACAGAATTACAATGCGGATTCAGCCACCAAAACAAATTCAAATTATTTTTCACAGGGGAGCAAAAAAGCTGCAGCAACCACAAAACAGGCTAATAAACGATGAAACGAGTTTTTTAAAATGGAAAGAAAACGACAGGGCAATTGTTTCTTTTAAAAGTTTTGATGAAATTGAAAACAGTAGAACCATACTCCAAAAAGTTGTAAGTGATTGGATAGAAGCTACAATGAATTAAAAATTC
>DAOPKR010000010.1:52929-59651 GCA_035391305.1 Draconibacterium sp. | reverse complement strand
GAAGGGATTGCTAATTTCAACCGGATTATTAATGCCAGTTTAACTGACAAAATTATTCAACAGCGTGGAATTGAAGCTACAATTGATTTGGCAAAATCGCCAAACACAAAAGTTATTGTTATTGGCAGCGGAAAAGATGGTTTGCCACTGATTTTGGGCAACAATTAGAATATAATACAAACTTTGAAACAGGCTGGTTTTGAACCGGCCTGTTTCGTTTACAATACATTTTAACATGATTAAGATTAAAAACCCATTCATAGAAATGGGAACCCGCCACGATTACAACTGTTTTGGCTGCTCACCTTTTAACGAAATAGGTTTGCAACTCGATTTTTGGGAAAATGGCGATGAACTTGTTGCAAAATGGCAACCCCGAAAATCTCTGGAAGGATGGTCAAATGTGGTTCATGGAGGAATTCAGGCCGCTTTGCTTGATGAACTGGCCGGTTGGATTGTTCTGATTAAAATGAAAACTTCAGGCGTTACCTCGTCTTTAAAAGTGAATTATCTTAAACCTGTGAACGTTTCGAAAGGGGAAATAACTGTGAAAGGCAAAGTAGAATCGGTTAATAAAAAACTTGTAACAATTTCTGCAACTTTGACTGATGGTGAAGGTACGGAATGTGCTGTAGCTGAATTGGTTTATTTTTGCTTTCCCGAAAATATTGCAAGAGCCAAATACCACTATCCCGGAATTGAGGCATTTTACCACAAATGAAAACCATTTCGACTAAAAAATTTAATCAAATTAATAATTAAGGGGGAATAAATTATATGGATTTTTTTCAGGTCATCAGGGAAATTGACTTGATGCTTAATACTTTGTACTTAGAATTCAGTACAAAACTGATTATTTACGACGGTTTTTAAATTTTTCCTGATGAGGAAAAATGTCATCTTCCTCTTCTTCGTATTCATCGTAAATTGAAAGCCTTTTTTTGGAACTTTTGTCTTTTGAAACTGAACCCTTTTTTCCCGGACCAAAATTGTCGTCGAAATCAGAGTAATTTTTTTTAACACTATTTTTTTTCATTTTATTGAGTCAATAAAAAATAAAAAATGATTTTTTAAATGAATTAATAATTTTTACAGTGGAAAAATAAATAATTTTTAAATACATGATACTTCATGATTGTTTTTTTTTGTTCTTTGCCACGTTGCTGCCATGTTTCAGCTTTATATACATGATTTTGCCAATGTTTTACGTTTATAAAATGTGGTTATTTACTTCAGGTTTTTTTTCGAATTAAAAGGATAAAATGCTTCAAAATATCACAAAATACATTTTTGGTATTTTACTTGTTTTTGCGTTTACAGGTTTCAAAATTGCCGCTCAAAACAGCTCAAAAACGCAACAGCAGTTTCAAAAAGCAATGCAGTTTTACAATTTGCAGGAATATCAAAATGCGATTTCAGAAATTGAAAAAATACTAAGGAAAGAACCATCTGCTGTTGATGCAATACTTTTGTTGTCAGATATTTATCATGATTCCGGCTCACCTCAGGAAGAAATAGAAACACTTGAAACCTCGCTTCAGTATTCGAAAAATCCGCTAATATTTTACAGGTTAGGCAAAGCAAATTATTCGATTGGGATTTATGAAAAAGCGCTTCCCAATTTCGAAAAATACATTCAAACGCCGGGTGTTTCAGAAATTCGAAAAACGGAGATAAAACAAAGTATTCTGAGTTGCAGGTTTGCAATTGATGCAATGAAAAATCCTGTGGATTTCAATCCGGTCAGGCTTTCAGAAAATATCAATACTAAAAACGATGAATACTGGCCATCAATTTCTCTTGAAGGTGAAAAACTTGTATTTACACGCAGGTTGAAACAACCGGCAGGAGTGGTTCAGGAAGATTTTTTTATTTCTGAATTTGATTCTACCGGCTGGGCGAATGCCAGACCGATTACTGAAATAAATACAAACGAAAACGAAGGTGCGCAAGCACTTTCAGCCGATGGACGGTTATTGTTTTTTACCGCCTGTAACCGTGCTGATGGTTTTGGAAGTTGCGATATTTACTACTCGGTTTACAATGGCAAAAAATGGAGTTTGCCCAAAAATGCTGGAAGTATCAACAGCAGCAGTTGGGATGCGCAGCCAACAATTTCATCGGATAACCGTTTTCTGTATTTCTCGTCGAACAGAGCTGGTGGCGAGGGAAAAAAGGATATTTGGGTGGCTGAACTTCTTTCGGTTGATGAAAATGGCAATTTGAAATGGGGGAGTGCGAAAAATGCGGGAAAAGTTATAAATACTTCCGGCGAAGAGATTTCGCCATTCATGCACCCCAATAATAAAAGCTTTTATTTTGCTTCTGATTTTCATGTAGGAATGGGTGGTTTGGATTTATTTCAAACTGAATTGGGGAAAGATGGAATTTTTAGAGAACCCAAAAATATGGGTTATCCTATCAATACTTATAATGACGAACAGGGCCTGAATATTGGTTTCGATGGGAAAACTGCCTACTTTGCCTCTGAACGAAATGTTGATTCGGGACTGGATATTTTTACTTTTGAGTTACCTGAAGAACTTCGACCTGAACCCGTTACTTATGTAAAAGCAAAAATTACGGATGCTGAAACTGGAAATTCTATCAGTGCAATTGTTGATTTGGTGGATATTTCTTCCGATTCAACTCTGCATCGAACTGAAAAGACTGATGAAAATGGCGAAGTTTTACTTTGCCTTCCGCTTAATTCAAATTACGCATTTAATGTTTCTCAAACCAGGTATCTGTTTTATTCTCAGTTTATTCAGCTGGAAGGGGTTAATTCGCTAAAAAACCCGCTTCTTCTAAATATTCAGCTTGAACCTGTAAAACCCGGCGCCGAAATGAATTTGTACAATATTTATTTTGAAACAGATTCATTCAGGATATTACCAACTTCGGAACCTGAATTAGCAAAATTGGTGGCATTTTTAAATAATAACCGTTCATTGAAAGTTGAGATACAGGGACATACTGATAATACAGGTAGTTCGGAACGTAATCTGATACTGTCGGAACAGCGCGCTAAATCCGTAGTTGAATATCTAATTTCAAAAGGTATTCCGGCAACCCGGTTGAAATCAAAAGGTAAAGGTGAAACTTCACCAGTTGCGCCAAATAACACTGAAGAAGGCCGGATGCTTAACAGAAGAACTGCAGTGAAAATTGAGAAGAATTAAAAGGATGCTATATAAAGGAATTATTTTATTTTTAAGGCCACAATTTAAACCGTATTAATTATAAACTCAAATTAAACGAACCCGGATATGAAATTCTTTAAAATACTTTTTGTATTGGCATTGTTGCTTGTCAATTACGGAATTTTTGCCCAGTCAAATAAAAAAGCAGACGATTTATTGGTTGAAGCTAAAAAACAGTTCTCCAATAAAAATTATTCAGCTGCAGTTAAAACAGCCAATCAAGTTTTGGCCACTAATCCTGAAAGTAAAGATGCTCATTTAATATTGGCGGATGTTTACGAAAAGTTGGATTCAACAGACCTCGAAATCTTTCATTTGAATAAAGCCGGTGAGTTGGGGCGCGAATGGGAAGTCGTTTTCAGGTTGGGCGAAGCATATTTTAAAAAGGGCGATTTTCCTGAAGCCTTGAGATATTACAATATTTACTCAGATTATAAAAACATTTCTGTAAAACAACAATTTTTACTTGCATGCAAAATGGCCAATTGCAAATTTGAAATGTATTCGATAAACAACACCGGACAACTCAATTCGGGTAATGGTGAATACTGGCCAACAGTTTCGGCTGATGGGAAAAAGGTTGTTTTTAACCGTACTTCGAATGCATCAAATAAGCCAGCAAACACCGAAGTTTACATGGCTTTGCCAGATTCTGTTATGTGGCAAATTGCACGACCGGTGAACGATTCAATTGTGTTTGACAATGTGGGGATACAAAGATTGGGTGAGGGAGAGCGGATTTTGTTTTTTTCTGCTTGCAACAGGCCAGATGGAATGGGCGACTGTGACATTTACTTTTTAAGATTTGAAGATGGAAAATGGGGAAATCCCTTAAATGCCGGAACTCTTGTAAATTCAAGCCAATGGGAAGGCCAGCCTACTTTTTCCACTGAAAGCCGGTTCCTGTATTTTTCGAGCGACAGAACCGGGGGAAATGGCAAAAAGGATATTTGGCGTGCTGAACTAACCGGATTTTCTGATGATGGTCAGCCACAATGGAAAGCCCCTGAAAATCTTGGGAGTATAATCAATACCCCAGGAAATGAAATTTCGCCATTTATGTATGATGATAAGCACTATTTCTTCTTTGCTTCCGACGGTCATCCCGGAATGGGCGGAATGGATTTGTTCGCAGCAGATGCTGATAATCAGGGAAATCTTTTAAATCTGAGAAACCTCGGTTACCCAATAAATACGCACTATGACGATGATGCGTTAACACTGAATTACATTTGCGACACAACCTACTTTTCTTCTTCACGCCAAACCGAAAAGGGAATGGAAATTTTTGCATTTAATCTCGACAGGGGACTTGCAACTACTCCCGTGGCTTATGTGAGAGTAAAAGTTAAAGACATGGTATCAAAAAAACCTGTGAAAGTTGAAGTGAAACTGGAGAGCCAGCCGTTTAAACCAAACAGGTTTCAGTCGCAGGAAACTGATGATAATGGTGAGGCAATGTTTTTTGTAATGCTGAACCGGAATTATGCTTTTACAGTTGCTGAACCGGGTTATCTTTATACTTCAAAATTTGTAAACCAGAACAAAGCCAATTCTATTTCTGAACCTGAAATTGTGGAAATTGAACTTCAACCAATTGAAATTGGCGCTGAAGTACAGTTATACAATATTTATTTTGAAACAGATTCGTTCAGGATTTTGCAGCAGTCGGAATCAGAATTGCAGAATGTGGTTGCCTTTTTAAAGAATAATACCAAATTGAAAATAGAAATTCAGGGACATACCGACAGCTCCGGAAACGCTGAAAATAACAAGTTGCTTTCAGAAAACAGGGCAAAATCGGTGGTTGATTATCTTGTTAAAAATGGAATTGCCAAAAACCGTTTAACATTTAAGGGTTATGGAGACAAGGTGCCAATTGCTTCAAACGAAACGCCCGAAGGCAGGATGTTAAACCGGAGAACTACAATAAAAATACTGGAGTGAGAATTATTTAGCCCGAAGATTGAATTCAGCAAAAAGGAATATATAAGTTCCTGTTTGTAATCCATTCTTCGGGCTACTTGTTAATTTTTTCAGTTATTTCTTACTTTCTGAACCTGTTCAGGTAAAATTTCTCCTGAACTGTTACCAAAGCTTCCTCTTATAAAAGTCAAAACGTCAGCAATCTGCTGATCGGATAAATGTGCCTGTGGCGGCATTATGCTGTTGTAAATTTCACCCTGTATTTCCATTTTTCCGGACAAACCTTTTAAAATAATTGATATCAGTTTATCAGGATCACCATTAACAAATTCCGATTTAGTGAGTGGTGGATGCATTCCGGGAACCCCGGAACCGTTACGCATGTGACAAACTAAACAGGCTGATTCGTAAACTTTTTTACCGGGGTGATTTGCCATTATATTTGTTTCTGCCTTTTCAGGGTTGGCTACTTCCTTTTTGTCAGGTTGAAGAATAACAGATTTTTGTTCACCTGTTTTTTTATCTCCGCATGAACCCAGAATAATAAATGCTACAACAATAAGCATCAGCTTTTTCATGATAATGTATTTATAATTTAATATTGTTAATTGAAATTTCTTATTAATTCTTTGTGTATCAGCGATTATTTGGTAAAAGAAAATAGCTGCTAAAACACATTGATGAAGTAGTTAGAAAATAAAAACTTTTAAATAATTGAAATTGATTTTATGACTGATAAATAATTCGCCAGATTTTACCTTTGTTGCTGTCAACAACATACAACGAACCATCAGGTCCCTGCGCCAGTCCGCACGGACGGTATTTTGCATCTCTTGTACTTTCAATTACCTCAGTACCGGCAAAACCATCGGCAAAAATTTCCCAGTCTCCTGAAGGATTGGCTCCATTAAACGGAACAAACACAACAAAAAATCCCTTTTGCGGTTCGGGCGCCCTGTTCCATGAACCATGAAATGCGATAAATGCTCCATTTTTATATTTTTCAGGAAACATATTACCCGTATAAAAAAGCAAATCGTTTGGTGCCAAATGCCCCGGGAAAGCCATAATCGGATCGGTTTTGTTTTCGCACCTTTCCTGTATTTCGCCATCGCCACCATATTCCGGGGCCAGTACTTTTTTATTCTGAAACTGGTCATAGTAACAATAAGGCCAGCCAAAATCAGAACCTTCAGTAACAAGAAAAAATTCTTCAGCCGGTAATTCAGCATTTTCCTTGTCATCATACAGGTCGGGGAAGAACTGGCTTAACTGGTCACGTCCATGCTGGAGAACATACAATTCATTCACATTTGTATTCCAGCAGTTTGCCATTCCGTTTCTGATTCCGGTTGCATATCTAATCCCGTCTTTTATTTGATCCTGGTTTAAAACATCTTCTTTAAATTTCCAAGTACCACCTGAATATTCAAGCAAAGGGCAGGGATCCATTCCGGGCGAACCTTTTGTTCTCATTTCCTGCATACATGCATTTGCCGGGGCGCCAACATTTACGTACATGTTCCCTTTTCCGTCAAATTCCATTGGTTTTGCTTCATGCTGGCGTTCATTCGGAAATCCCCTGGCAATCAA
>DAOPKR010000010.1:50185-52829 GCA_035391305.1 Draconibacterium sp. | reverse complement strand
TCGATATGACGTCCTTTTCCGGATTCTTCAGTAACTACAAGTGCCGAAAACCCTTGTGGCAGTTTTATTCCCCCGTTATCAGCATCACCTGTAATCGTGATTTTTGAGACCGTATTTCGCGTACAGGAAAAAATAACAGCAGAAACAATTAGAGCAAAAATTACTTTTTTCATTTTATTACGATTTTTAGAAACTTCAATTTAAAGAATTTCGCAAGACATAAATTCTAACAAAAAAATTCATCGAAGGTTTTAATGTTTGTATAATGATATTCTGTTATTGCTTTTATATTTTTGTTCCATATTTTATATCAATGAGCCAAGATTTACGCATCAATCCCGATTCTGAAGTGCCCAAATACAAACAGGTTGTTGATTTGCTTTTGTCGGATATCGAAGCAGGTATTTTTAAAATCGGGCAACGAATTCCATCAATTAACGAAACAAGCGAAGAACTGCTTATTTCAAGGGATACAGTTGAAAAGGCATATGTTTATTTGCGTAAAAAAGGGATTCTCGAATCAGTGCGCGGAAAAGGTTATTACGTAAATCAGATAAACGTTCATAAAAAAATTAAAGTCGCGCTCATTTTAAATAAACTGAGTAATTACAAACGAAGCATTTATTACTCACTTTCTGAAACCCTCGGCAGCAAAGCAAGTGTTGATGTTTTTATTTACAATTACAGTGTTGAGCAGTTTGATGAAATTGTGTCAAATCAACTTATTAATTATGATTTTTTTGTGATTTTACCTCATTTCAAGGATGAAGATACTGATGCGGTGCGCGTAATAAAAAACATACCAAAAAAGAAAGTGCTTTTGGTTGACCGTAATATGGAATTGCTGAAAGATTATCCTTTGGTTTACCAGGAATATGAAAAAGATATTCAAACTGCTCTTGAAAAAGGGATTGATTTGATTCGGAAATATAAAAAGATAAATCTTGCCTTTCCTTTAAATCAATATTACTCGCGTTACATTGCGCGCGGTTTTCAGATATTTTGCCAGGTAAACAAACTTCAGTTCTCAATTATCGACCAATTGCAGGAATCGGAGATAAAAAAAGAAGAAGCATTTGTATTGATTTCTGATGACGATTTGTACAGGTTTATAAAGATATGCAGAAGTAAAAGCTGGAAATTGGGTTTGGATATTGGTTTGGTTGCATACAACGACAATCCGGTGAAAGAATTGCTGGAAGATGGAATAACAACAATTTCAACCAATCATGATGAAATTGGAAGAATTGCTGCCCAAATGATTTTGAGCGGAGATTTTACCCGAATTAAAAGCCCGTTTGAGTTTATTAAAAGAAATTCGTTGTAGCGACTTCTGTTTTCTGATCCAAAGTTCACGGACTTTGGAGAATCCGTGTCCCGCGTCCATCTTTATGGCAATCTTTACACGACACAAAATGTATATCATTCGGACTTTCAGGCGAAATAAAAGTTGTATTCATCGACCTCACATCAAGTTTGCAGTTTCTTGATTTCCCAGCGTGGCATTTGTCGCACGAATTTCGTTGGTAATTGGAGTGTGGTTCGTGACAGGCACGGCAACTTAAACCTTCGTGAACACCGGTTGGCGTGTGGTCGTCGCTGCTTCCGGCCTGATGACGGACTGAAGGCGCATGACACTGGACGCAAAGCCGGTAAACAGGATCTCCGGGAGTTTGAACAGTATCATTTCCATTTAAAATTACAGGTGTGGGCAGGTTCGCAAGGTTGAAATGAACTTTTTCATGTCTGAAATACAATCCAATTGAGTTATTCAACATTGCCCTTCCATAAAAAATGTAATTGGGATTTGTATATTCAGGCCGAACAGCAGGCGTTCCCGGACTATGGATCTGATGACAGGCCAGACATGGAATTGTGGCCAGGTTTGTGCGGCTTTCATCCTTCATTTTCCATGGGCCTTCCATCGAAATTGGCTCAACCAGATCGTTTGTGGTTCCCATGTAAAACATTCCGTGGCAGCGCAAACAATCGAAATTTAACTGCTCGTCAGAGTTGTGTTTTTCATCAAGAAAAATATCGGAGTAAGTGGCAGAATGTCCGCTGGCCAGCCAGTTTGCATATTCATTTTCGTGACAGCTTTTGCAACGTTGCATTGTTTCCAGAACCTGGTCTTCTGTCATCCTGATTTCATCATGGTGAGGTGCAGATTTTGAATGTGTAAAAACCATGTTCACTTTTTCGGTTAAACTGTGCCAGCCATTGCCAAGTGCAGTTCCATGGCATTTGAAACATGAAATATCGCGGTGGGCAGAGCTTGCCCAGGTTTGGTGCGAAGGACTGATTTCATGGCAGCTAGCGCATGTTTTATCAGGGTTGGCTGAATTCCACCAGGAATAACCTCCTCCTGAAATAACCAAAATAAGAAGAAAAACAACCATCAACCGAATTACATTTTTGAAAATTTTAGTATTCATTTAGCTTTGTTTTGTTGTCTTTTATTGAGTTTTTTAACTTCTGTCTCCCATCTTCTGACTTCCAACTATTTAAACTTTGTTCCACTCCAGTTTTTTACAATATTTTCGCCAACATAAAATCCCAGTGCCATAATTGTTAAAGCCGGGTTAAAACCACCATTTGTAACATTCAAACTTCCATCGGCAATAAATAAATTGTCAATTTCATG
>DAOPKR010000010.1:35000-50085 GCA_035391305.1 Draconibacterium sp. | reverse complement strand
GCGTCAAAACTTGGTATTTCCTGAAAAGGCCCATGCAAACGAATCATTCTTTTAAACATGGTTCGCTGATATTCCTTGTGTTCCAAACCCCATGTTTTTGCTCCCGGCGGACGCATTTTCGAAAATAAATAAGGCATTGCTGTAAATTCATTACATAGAGCGCCTCCGCCTATTATTCCTTCATTATCGTGGTTGAAATCGCTGATTGCCATACATGCTCCCGGACCAACATCATCATAAACTTCATAATCCATTAGACCAACAGCCCCGGTATAGGCATGTCCCTGTAAATTTCGTCCTACCCAGTCATTATTGTTTCCGGCGCCGTAGGGGAATAGTTTCGATTTCGAATTTAAAAGTAAACGGGCGGTTTCAACTGCAGCGGCAGCTACTACAACTATATCTGCAGTTTGTATTTGTCCTTTATTGTTTTCGTCGAAATATTTTACACCGGTTGCACGTCCATTTTCGTCAAGCACTATTTCTGCAACCTGGCAATTTGTTCGTAATTCGCAGTTTCCTGATTTTATGGCAACCGGAATTACTGTGTTATGTGTTCCGCATTTTGCATTCACCGGACATGCAAATCCTACGCAACTTCGCATTCTGTAACAGGCCGGCCGGCCATTATTTCTGACTGAGTTACGCAACATTGGTATTGAAAAAGGATGCAGTCCCATTTTTTTTGAAGTATCATGCAACAACCGACCCTCGCGGTTATATGTAAAAGCTGGCATCGGATACGGTTTTTTACGGGGAGCCATAAACGGATTTGCGTTGTGGTCACCTGAAACCCCGATTTCCCATTCAGCCTTTTCGTAATAAGGTTCCAGGTCGAAATAATCAATTGGCCAGTCATCCAAAGTTGAACCTTCAACATGTCCGTAAGTCGATTTCATTTTGAAATCTTTTTCCATAAACCGCCATGCCATTGCACCGTAACTGACTGTTCCTGAGCCAACACATGCAGCATTGTTGCTGTAGCTACCCTCGCTTGGCAACACAATTCGTGTTGACCCATCGCTGTTTACAACAACACGCCGATGTCTGATATCATCTGGTCCAAAGGCGTTTCCCAAAACAGTAGTTCGCTGCGAAATCAATTCATCATCATCGTGGTCGTCGTAGGTTGCCCAGCCACCGCGTTCAAATAAAACAACACTCAAACCGGCAACAGCCAACTCTTTGGCAACAATTCCTCCTCCGGCGCCGGCGCCTACAACTATCGCATTTACATGTTTGTTTTTCATGATTCGGTTAAATTAGCGGTTGCACATTTCGATTCGTAGCGGTTTTGGCCAATTACATGCGGATAATCAAGTTTCATCATTTTGTAGCTGACATAATTTTTATTCCCGCCATGTCGGGGCGATCCATAAAAACCTTGCATTGTATGGTCGAGCATCAACCTGAAAAGATCTGCCTGTTTTACTTCTTTCCAAAATTCTGAAGGAAGTTCGCCTTTTTCCATTTTTATCATAAATTCAGTTTGAACACCAAATTCAAGATCATAAAATGCTTTTCGAAAAACATTGGTTGATGAATTTTCGATTGCCGGAATACCTTTTCTGTACATTTCCTGAAACCGGGTGTAAGGACCTGTCAACTGCTTGTCGATGAAGTTAATAATATTTGCGTCAGTAGCGCCGGCATCGTTGTCGCGCGGAATAATTTGCTCGGCAAATGCAATAACTGTTTTTGCTTCAGCTTCTGAAAAAAAGCGCCAAACTGAATCGTAACCCGAGCATGCCGGAACAAACATAATACTCCCACAGGCTAAACTTAATTGCCGGAGAAATTCGCGACGTGGTGATTTCATAGGTTTTGGTTAATAGTTGATTCTTACAAATTTAATTTTTTGGAATTATAAATGTTTTATTGCCAATCAATTTGGAATCATTCAATTTTAGTTGAACCCGTTTTTCATTATTCAGGAATAGAATCTTTTTCTACTTTTAAAAAAAATAGACCGATGTACCGATTTTTTATTTGTTTACTGATAGCCGCCAACTCTGCTTTTGCTCAACAAAAACCCAATATTCTTTGGATTACTATTGAAGATACTTCGCCTCAGTTTATCGGGTGTTACGGAAATCTGAATGCCAGGACTCCGGTTATTGACCAGCTGGCCGAAGAAGGAGTGCGGTTTACGAATGCCTTTTCAACCGGAACTGTTTGTTCTCCCAGCCGAACTGCGATAATTACCGGAGTAAAGACTTACAAAACTGGAACGGGAAATCACCGGAGTAAATACCCTGTTCCGGGTTTTATCAAGGGTTTTCCGTACTATTTGCAACTGGAGGGATATTACACAAGCAATAATCAAAAAACCGATTATAATGTTGCCGGTGAAAATGAATTTATTCATGAGGCATGGAACGAAAGTTCAGGGAAAGCCGGCTGGTGGAACAGAAAACCGGGTCAACCGTTTTTCTCGGTTTTTAATTTCAACGAATCGCACCAATCGCGCACTATGACCGAAACTTACGATTGGTATATTAAAAATGTTTACAACGAAATTCTACCCAAGGAAAGAATAGGTGACAACGATTTTGAAATGCCTCCATTTTACCGCGATAGCCCTGAAATGCGTAAGCAATTTGCGCGGGTTTACAATTCAATAAAATTGACGGATAACAGAATAGGGGAGTTGCTTGAAAGATTGGAAAAAGACAAACTGAAAGATAGTACAATCATTTTCTTTTATGCCGATCATGGCGAAGGAATGCCACGCGGAAAAACCAACGGGATTAATTACGGTTACCGGGTTCCGTTTATTATTTGGTTTCCCGAAATGTACAAACATTTATCGCCGTGGCGAACCGCCGGCGCAGTTTCTGATGAACTTGTTGATTTTACCGACCTCGCTCCAACCATAATAAACATTGCCACAGGAAAAATTCCGGATCACTTGAAAGGCAGACCTTTTCTGGGCAAAAACCGGATAAAACCTGTAGATTATTTGTATTTGTCTTCTGACCGGTCTGACAATGGAATTGATATGATTCGGACAGTGACCGATGGGAAATATATTTATTCGCGAAATTTTATGCCGTTTATTCCTGAAGCCCGTTACATTCGCTACATGGAAATTGGGGAAATAAAACAACAAATGCGAAAGGATTTAGCTGAAAATAAATTGAATTCACTCCAAAAAAGTTTGTTTGAGGACCGTCCTGCCGAGTTTCTTTTCGATATTGAAAATGATTTGTGGGAAACCCGAAATCTTGCTGACGAAACAAAATATAAACCGGTTCTTGAAAAAATGCGAAATCTTTTAAAACAGGAAGTTCTGAAATCGCGTGATATTATGTTCCTTCCTGAATATGAAATCGGTTTGATTTCGAATTCAACAACTGCGTATAAATTCAGGCTCGACAATGCAAATTATCCGGTTGAGGAAATTTTTGAAGCAGCATCTCTCTCCGGTTTCAGAGGAAAAGATGTTGTGGCGAAGCAGGTTAAATTACTTTCAGATACTAATAAAATTATTCGTTACTGGGCAATTTTAGGTTTGCGTAGCCAAAGTTTCAGCAATTTAAAACCATTTTCAGCAAACATAGAAAAAGCGATGAACGATAGTTATCCTCCGGTTGCACTTACTGCTTCAGCAATTGTTTACGAAATGTTCAGCAACAAAACCGCTGAAGTTTATCTGAAAAAATTTTGTGCCGATAAAAACATGCATATTTCATTAATGGCAATCAACTACATGCTTTATACTAAAAACAAAGAACCTTTTATCGAAACAATTCGGGAAGTGCATAATATGAATGGCAGGGATTACAATGTAAAAGCCGCCTGCATGGATTTTCTCGGGAGTTTGGGTCTGGTTCCCAACAATCCGGAATACAGGGAATAATTTTAGGATCATTTCGTTATTTTGAACACCAACATAAAAATTTCACCATGAAACTTTCCTAAATAATCATTGCCATTTTTCTTCTTTTTACAACGTCCTGTTACAGAAAACTGAAGTTGAAATTTATTTCTTTGTAAAAAAAAAGAAATTTTGAAACGAACATCAGCCAGGCCGGGACAAACAATCATGAACAAACCAGAGGTGAGTTCCATCGGGTGAGAAAGTTGAATAATGAGAAAAAGTATAACCGCCAACCAATTAATAACTTTGAAATTATATATAGATGAAAACGGCAAAATACTGGATAACAAAACTTAATCTGGAGAAACATCCTGAAGGTGGGTGGTTTAAAGAGGTTTACCGATCAGTGGAAATGATATCGGCAAAGTGTTTATCCGGCATTTTTAATGGGGACAGAAACATTTCAACTTCAATTTATTATTTGTTGGAAGGTGATGACTTTTCGGCTTTTCACAGGATTAAATCTGATGAAATCTGGCATTATTACGCAGGAAATTCTTCAATCGAAATAATTACAATTAGAAATGGAGAAATAGAAATTCAGCAGCTTGGAAATCAATCTGAAGAAGGTCATGTTTTTCAGTTTGTTGTGCCTGCAGAAACCTGGTTTGCAGCTCGTGTTGGCAATAAAAAAGGATTTGCACTGGTTGGTTGCACTGTTTCTCCCGGGTTTCATTTTGATGATTTTGAACTTGCAGGAAAGAATTTAATTGATGAATTTCCTTTGCTTGAAAATCAAATCAGGAGTTTGATTCGGATTTAATAGTATGCTCTTTTTCTGAGCAGATGCAAGCTATTCCGATTCGCCGTTTTATAAATTCAGATTGGAAAACCCTTGCAACTTTATTCCAGCCCAATCAACACCGAAACAAAATAATTTCTTGGATTTCCGGGATAGTAGTAACGCGGAAGACTATTTCCAATTGCAGGTGCATTTACGGCCAGCATTGAGACATAACGTATATCAAAAATATTTTGTATTCCTGCTTTCAGTTCAAACTTGAGTTTGCTTAAATTTCCATAAAACCTGGTTTCAAAACTGGTAATCCCACTGGCGTCAGAAAAAGCTGAATTGGCATCGTTTACAGGCATTTTACCTGCAAAACGGTACCATAAATTTAGGTTTATATTTTTTGTCGGGTTGAAATTGGCCAATGCGAAAAATGTGTTTTTTGTTGTTCCAGGAAGGTTATTTCCGGAGTAATCAACGTTTAAATCTGTAAAGTCGGAAAAATGATAATTTGCAATTGTAGCATTTCCGGATATTGTTAATGATGGAAAATTTGACGGGTTTGTAACATTCCACTTTAATTCGGTTTCAAAACCCGGGTGTAATGATTTTCCTGCATTCACCCCAACATAACTATCTTCGCCAGTCCGTCTTGCAACCAGCAGGTTTTTAATGTAAATACGATAGTAGCTGGCAGATAACTGAACTCTGCCATATAATTGTGAGCGAACGCCTATTTCAGCATTCCATCCGGTTTCAGGTTTTATTTCAGAGTTGATTTCGCCTTCGGGTAAAAGGGTTTCCTCAAATGTAGGTGTTGAAAATCCATGACTTATATTTCCGAAAACCGAAAAATTCCGGCTCACAACAACATTTGCTCCCAATCGCGGAGAAATTGTTGGTTTATAATTCTGGTTTCCCGACTGGTCGCCGTTTTCAATAAATTTATCGGTATAATAAAACTGGGTAAGATTACCATTCACGCCTGCTGAGATAAAAAACTTTTCATGAAAATTTGATTCGACCTGAAAAAACAGATTTTCATACTGACGTTTCTCAGAGTTGTCGGATTGCAAACCGGCACTGGCAGAATTTGATATTGTTGACCAGTTATATTTTTCACGAAAAAACTCAAGACCAGTTGACAGAATGAACTTACTTGATTCACCGTTGATAGTTTTTTGTCCGTAGGCCCGCGCCCCAATGTAATTTGATGATTCCTTGAGCCGGTTAAAAGGCCGCAATTCATCGGCATCGCGGAAACTGCCAAATACTGCAGCTGAAATTTTGTGCATGTCGTCAGGCAAAAAATTCATTGAAACGCCAAACTGCCCGTTTGTGTATTCTTCGTATCCCTGAATGGCTGCCCAATTTGCTGCCGCTTTTTCAGGAGTTTGCTGATATGTTGGCAAATCAAGCGAACTCGGGATATTCGCATTCATTTTTGTTCCTTTCAGCAAAACCTGGAAGTTTGTATTTGGTGAAAAAGAAAAGTTTGAATTGATGAGAATATTTGAGCGGCTTGTTTTGTTGTTTTCACGGTAACCATCGCTTTTTAAAATTGCTCCCAAAGCAAAAATATCCATTTTGTCGCTTACAACCCCGGCTGATAGAATATTTTTAATAGTTCCGAAAGAACCAATTGTAGTTTGATTCTGGGCAAAATTTTGTGCAGCAGTTTTGGGGTGAAATAAAATTACGCCTGCCAACCCGGCCCCAAACAAACTCGATGAAGGCCCTTTTACTATTTCAACCCGTTTAATGGCAGTGTTTTCCAAATCTTCGAGCACGGTTTCGCCATCGCCGGTTGTTAGCGGAATTTCGCCAAAATATGCCTTTATTTTATTCGTCCCGTAAGGTGTTCGCGAGCCAATTCCACGAATGGTGAGGCGGTTTGTATTCATTGTTCCGGTTTGCATTAATAGTCCGGGCGCCTGGTTGAGCGCTTCGACAGTTGTGAGCGAATTGCCCATTTCAAGCTGAAGTGCTGATAAAACATTGATTGGTGCAGGTGTGTTGAATAAATTGTATGGCGAACGAAAAGCGCTGACCGTAACTTCATCAATTTTTTGCGACAGGGCAGTAGTATCTTTTTCGCTTATAACTTTTTCCTGGCTTTTCCCGGCAAATTGAAAAAGCATCAGCAATAAAAATATGGACCGTTGTAAAAATTTCATGAAACTTATTTCTGTGTATAAATACTAAGATAAACCATTTTTGTTCAGAAAGACAGCGAAAATATACCATTGTGGAGAATTAAATCCAATTTATTGAGCTTAAATCATAATTGGTTATTTTTGAATAAATTAACGAAAATGAATTAATAAGCCAACGTTATGAAAAAATTACTCGTTTTAGCATTACTCGTTGTTTCAAAGATTGCTTTTTCTCAATCGCACCCCGAGCCGGTTACACTTCAACCTGGCTCGAAAGCTATTGATTTTAACCTGAAAGGTGTGGATGAAAAAATGTATTCACTCGCTTCTTTTAAAGATGCCAAAATTCTTGTAATTATTTTTAGCGCTCCGCATTGCCCAACCGCCCAGGCGTATGAAGACCGCATCATAAAAATTCAAAACGATTACAGAAAGCGAGGTTTACAGGTTGTGTTGATCAATCCCAATTCTCCTGAATCTGTTTGTTTGGAAGAGCGGGGTTATACTGATTTGGGTGATACTTTTGAAGATATGCAAATCAGGGCTAAAGAAAAGGGATTTAATTTTCCGTTCCTCGATGACGGAGAAACTGAAGAAACTTCAATTAAATATGGACCGGTTGCAACGCCTCACGCTTTTGTTTTTGATAACAATAGAATTTTACGTTATGTTGGAAGAGTTGATAATTCAGAAAAAATTGGAACTGAAACCCAGCATGATTTGCGAAATGCAATTGAAGCTGTTTTGGCGGGAAAAGAAGTGGCTGTAAAGTCAACAAAGGTTTTTGGCTGTTCGATAAAATGGAAATGGAAAAACGACACACGCAAAAAACTGGATGCTGACTGGGCGAAAAAAGAAGTACCACTTGAGATACTTTCAGTTTCGGGAATGAAGCAGTTGTTGAAAAATGATTCGAAAAAACTGCGTGTAATAAATGTTTGGGCTACCTGGTGCGGCCCCTGTGTTGCCGAATTTGGGGAACTGGTTGATACTTACCGCATGTTTATGGGACGCGATTTTGAAATGTACACAATCAGTACCGACAAACTGGATAAAAAGGAGAAAGTAAATGAATTCCTTCAAAAGAAAAATGCGGCAATAAGCAACAATTATATTTTTGAGTCGGAAAACAAATACGATTTAATTGAGAATTTCGATCCAAATTGGAGTGGGGAAATACCTTACACAGTGATTGTTGAACCGGGTGGCAAAATTGTTTGGAGTAATTCGGGTGGCCTTGATTTTCTTAAATTTAGAAAAGCTATTGTTGAAAATCCGTTGATAGGGAGATATTTTTAGCTTGGTTTTTAAAGTGTAAAATTTGAAATGAATATTTTTAAGAATAAGAATCAACAGATCAATAATTTGGTTGCCGCGGCTCTTTCCGAGGTTTTTGGGAAAATCTGTATAATAAATGCTGAAACTGCACTCGGAGGTGGTTGTATCAACAATGCATCAAAACTGGAGACCAATTGCGGGATATTTTTTCTGAAGTGGAATAACAACTGTGCACAGGATATTTTTATCAGGGAAGCTGAAAGTTTGAAGGAATTGAAAAAAGCAGCGGGAAACTTTTTAATCGTACCTGAAGTAATTGCTGCAAAAGCAGTTAATGAAACTCCGGGTTTTTTGGTTCTCGAATATATCGCTGGCAGTCGTTCTGATTCGCAAAGTGATGAAAAACTCGGCAGAGAACTGGCAAATTTACACAAGTTCAGTAACAGAGAATTCGGATTTTATTCAAACAATTATTGTGGAGCGACATTACAAAACAACGAGTGGAAAAAAAACTGGCCTGAATTCTTTCGTGACAACCGTCTTCGGTATCTGTTAAAACTGATTGGGGAAAAAAGGCCACTTTCGCTTGAAGATCAAAGAATTTATGAGAAATTAATTGAGCGGGCTGAAGATTTAATTCCTGGTGAATCGGTTCCTGCTTTAATTCATGGTGATTTGTGGTCGGGCAATTACATGTTAACAGAAAACGGTCCGGCAATTATTGACCCGGCTTCATATTATGCCGATCGTGAAATGGAATTTGCAATCATGACCATGTTTGGTGGATTTTCGCAACGGTTTTACGATTCCTACAACGAAGTATTTCCGTTACCAGATGATTGGAAAAAACGAAATAGTTTTTATCAGCTTTACCATGTTTTAAACCACTATTATTTATTTGGTGGCAGCTACAGAACTCAGGCATTGCAAATTGCAAAAAGTTACTTGTAGATCGGTGAAGATTGAAATTTTAGTAATCAAATCTCAAAATACTTTTAATCTCCGGATTTCGAATCGTGATATGCATAAATTTCAAAATGAATTTGTTTTATCTGTGTAATTAAACGTAATCTGTTGTTGTTATTTTTAAATTTACACAAAACCAAATCTGCTGACTAATGATCGTTCAAAAAGCAAAAGATATAAAGCCATTTATTGTAATGGAAGTTCTGGAAAAAGCCGCCGAAATGGAAAAAAGGGGAATCAATGTAATCCATCTTGAAGTTGGCGAGCCTGATTTTAATGTGCCGACCTGTGTTTCTGAAGCCGTTGGAAATGCTTATAATGAGGGTCGCACACATTATACCCACAGTTTGGGCGACCCGGAATTACGCGAAGAAATCAGCAAACGATATTTTAGCATTTATGGAGTTCAGGTTTCTCCCGATCAGATTATTGTAACTTCGGGCAGTTCGCCTGCAATACTTTTAACACTTGGTGTTTTATGCGATGTTGGCGACGAGGTAATTATTTCGGACCCCGGTTATGCGTGTTACCAGAATTTTATCAGGTTTTTAAATGCCAAACCGGTAAAAATACCTGTTTACGAAGAAGATGGCTTTCAATACAGGCCAGCCGAAATTGAAAAGCGGATTACTGCCAAAACAAAGGCAATAATGATTAATAGTCCCATGAATCCGACTGGCAATCTGCTTTCTTCCGAAGTTATGCAAGAGTTGGTAAAGTTTAATGTACCTATAATTTCTGATGAAATATATCACGGTCTGGTTTATGAGGGGCGGGCACATTCTATTCTCGAATTCTCCGAAAACGCGTTCGTTTTAAATGGATTCTCAAAATTATTTGCGATGACAGGTTTGCGCCTGGGTTATGTAATTGCACCCAAACAATGCATTCGGCCAATGCAAAAATTGCAGCAGAACCTTTTTATTTGTGCCGGTTCAACAGCTCAACGTGCCGGAATTGCTGCTTTGCAGTCAGCCGGTAATGAAGTTGCAAATATGAAAGAAGTATACAACCATCGCAGAAAATATATGATAGAAAGGCTCATTCAATTGGGGTTTGATATAAAAGTGCCGCCAACCGGGGCGTTCTATGTTTTTGTAAATGTCAAACATATTTCGGATAACAGTTATAAACTGGCTTTTGATATTTTGGAGAAAGCACATGTCGGTGTAACACCCGGTGTTGATTTTGGTGAAAATGGTGAAGGATTTTTGCGGTTTTCATATGCAAATTCGGTGGAAAACATTAAAGAAGGCATGGACAGACTGGAAAAATATTTTAAAACAATATAATACAGTCTTTCGGTTTATTATTTTTTCTGAATGCTTTCTCTCCAATTATTACTTTATCCGTTGGATTTTATTTAATCTCAAAGCCGATAAAAAAACTTTTTTTTTCTGTTAAATATTTCCTGTAAGCAAATCTGCTTTTAAAATTTCAGTTTTTTACAAAAGTTTAGTTTACACTTTCAAAAAAAAAGCTAATTGCAACATATGAAAAACTTTTCATAACGGCAACTTATTTTGGGCTTTAAGTTTCTGTTTAATAGCATATTAAACTATAAAAACAATCTTTATTTTTGCCATCGTTTAGATTAAAAAAACAGAAAATAAAATTAGTCACTCAAAAAAATTAAAGTCATGAAAAAATCAGTTGTTTTAGTATCGTTTTTGGTTTGTTTGGTTTTGTCAGCAGGAAATGTATTTGCAACAGGTTTCCGCAGCGAGTTTAAGGAATACAAAATTAAAACTGTAGATGACATTTTTGTCGGTAAAGGTGTGAAGGCAATTTGGTCAATAAGTTACAGCAATGATGAAACACCAGTAACAGTTTTAAAAAGAAAAACTTCGGAAGGAATTGAATATGTTGTTTATTCCAAATTTTTCGAAGTAAGTTATTTGTCGTCGGCAAAAGGATTTGGTGCAAGAAAGATAAAAAGTTCAATGAGCAACGTTCCCCAAAAAATAAACAGGGCTGTAATAAATATGAAGGAGCTTAAAAACCAGGAGATTTTAACGCCAAATAAAGTTGAAGATGAACAGGCATTGGGCTTGATTGCAAGTTTTTTGCCCTTTTTGCTGAATGAAGGTTACACACACTTGTTAAATTGAAATTATTTGGGAAAAGTATAAATATAAAAGGATTGCAGCTTGCTGCAATCCTTTTATATTTATATGCAGCCACACACAAATCCATCAGCTAAACTATCAAGCAATTCCAGTACTTTTTCCTTTTCCGTTTGCGTTCCTTTGCAATTTTTACAAACCGGCAAATTCACTTCCAGGTTTAATTCAGAATTATCGTTGTTTGTTTCCTTTTGACAAACAAAACATTTTTTCGTAATATTTTCCATAACAGATGAGTTGTTGGCAAAACTAATTAAAATTACATTTTTCATCTAATTTAGAAATCTTATAAATTTTGCCGTTCTGTTCTGTTTTGGTCAATATTTAACTTTTTAAGTTGGGGCGATTATCTTTTTTTTTCTATGTTTGGTGTTTTATTTTTTTAGAGAAATTTAAGTTCGTTTAAATTAATTTAACTAACATGACCAGAATAAAATCATTCCTATTGTTTGCTATTACTTTGCTCTATGTTTACAGTTGCAAGCAGGATCAGGACATATACAAAAGACCCGATTGGTTAGCGGGCAAGGTTTATACACAAATTTTAGCACAACCTGAACTCTCCACTTTTGCAAAGTGTATTGAACTAACCGGTTATGATCAGATATTGGATGTTTCGGGAAGTTATACTGTTTTTGCGCCTTCAAATGAAGCTTTTACAGCATTTTTTGCACAAAGCACGAAATATAATTCAGTTGAGTCAATCCCGATTCCTGAATTGACGGAAATTGTAAAATACCACATTGTACAAAATCCCTGGAGCAAAATTCAGCTTCGCACACTCGATGTTCGCGGATGGATTGATACATTATCGACTGATAATAATAAACCAAAAGGGTTTAAACGAGAAACACTTCTGTTAAATCCAAACCGGAAATATGGAATTGACAGCAGAGGGATTGGAAATGAATCAAAGTTTGTGATTGTTGATACATTGCAAAGTAACAAATACAGAAGGGTTATTACCGATTCGCGGAAATATGTTCCCATTTTTTATCAGGAATATTTTGATATTTATAAGTTAAACAAAGGTGATTACGAATTTTATTTCAACAGGTCATTTGATAGTCCTGCTGATATTTATTTTGCCGGTGCAAAATTAGTAAGCGATGAAATATCAGCTGAAAATGGTTTTGTGTATGTTATTGACAGGGTTGTAGAGCCACTTGAAAATGCCTCAGAAATTATTGCCAACATCTCCGGCTCAAATCAATATACTGATTTCCTTGATGTACTTAACCTTTTTCCGCATTTTGAATATAACCGTGAAAAAACATTTTTGCAACCAGGTGCAAATCAGGGGCTGTCAGTTGATTCATTATTCGATTTAACATTCCCTACTTTGGCATTTGATTTTAGTTCTGAAAGAACAAGCGCTCCGGCCGGTACTTATGGTTTACCGTCAAATGTTACAATTCGTTATCATCATGGATTGATGGCGCCTACAAACTCAGCTTTTCAAACCTTCGTTGATGAATATATTAAAATACCAAATGGCTGGGGAAGTTTTGCCGGTGCACCCGAAAACATTAAAAGAATTGTTGCCAATACTTACATGTCGGTAAATACAATATACCCAACCGATTTTCATGAAGGATTTTACAACGGAGAACTGGATGTTGTAAAGCTGAATGAGGATGATATTATTGAAAAGAAATTTGGAAGTAACAGTACTTTTATTGGATTAAATAAAGCTATTGTTCCCAGAGCATTTAAAAGTGTAACCGGCCCGGTGTACTTGCAACGCGGCTACAGTAAAGTAATGAACGCTATTGAACAATCCGGATTGTTATCGGCTTTGAAAAGGCAAAATCAGGATTATATGTTTTTTGTTGAGAACGACGCAAATTCAGCCCAGGACTCTTCACTGATTTATTACCCCTCAACCAAAAGATTCGCTGTTTTTCTTGTTGCTCCCGGTACATACCAACAGTATTTACTTAGTTTGAATGAATTACGTACACTTTTATTAAATCAAATTGCAACTAGCAGTGCCAGGGGAGATGCACGTAAGGAATTTATTCCGAACCTGGCAGGAAACATTATTATTGTAAATAATGTTACAGGCGAAATCTCAGGAACCAGTGCAACAACAAGAGGATACAGAGGTACTGCAGTTGAACCTGAATTTCCTGTTGTTTTGAGCGACGCTACTGATAATGGTGTTACATATGATGTTCAAAACTGGTTTAGTTTTGCAAGTCCGACGTTGTACAGCAAAATTTCAACAGATTATCCGAAATTTCATGCTTTGCTCAAAAAAGCTGGGCTCACAAATGAAAAAGAATATAAATACACATTTGTAACTGATAATGAGTTTTATACAGTTTTTATTCCAGGCGATCAGGCACTTGATGATGCCGGAGTTAATGACTTATCTATTCCCGATTTAAAAAGGCTGCTCCAGTTTCATTTTGTTCAGGGTGATATGATTTTTACAGACGGTAAAAAGCAACAAGGCTATTATGAAACCTCAAGAGTAGATGAAAAATCAACCCAATATACAACCGTCTTTACATCACTATATATTAAACCTGGCATTGATATTATCGATATCCCGGCGAAGGATGGAAGCAATTATGTTGAAATCGAAGAAGCAGATAAAACTACTAATATTTTGGCCGGAGTTAATAAGGGAACAGGACAGGAAGTTTTTCCGGTACTATATAATAATGGTGTTATTCATCAGATAGATAAAGTTCTAAAGGTTGAAGAACTGGACATCAGGTAAAAAAGTTAAGATCAATTTTCATAAAAAATTAAACCAAAGGTTTGTGAATAAGATGAAACGAGCACATCATAATTTGACACATAAAGGGGTATTTTTAAGCGAGTTACATCGAATACCAATGAAAATATACAATTTCAATGAGATGAAAAAAATCAAATCGGCTATAATTCTAATCATTGCACTGTTTAACCTTACTACAGTTTTTGCGCAGGAAAAAGTAATTTTAAGAGGACGTGTTATCGATGGAATGGATAAATCAACGGTTATTGGTGCCAACGTTGTGGAATACGACAAGGACAATCGCGTTATCAATGGTACAATAACAAATGTCAACGGCGACTTTGTTTTGACCATGAAAGATCCTGCCAACATTGTTAAGGTAAGCGTAATCGGTTACAAAGCGCAGGAAATAAAAGTTGATCCTACAAAATCGATAATGGTTGAATTGCAATCGGATGATGTTGCCATTGGCGAGGTTAAAGTTGTTGCCGAAGCCAGAACAACGAGCGGTTTAACAAATATTGCCGAACGTGATAAAGCCGGGGCAAGTGTGAAAATCGATTTGATGGACATGCAGGATGCAGGTATTACTTCTGCTGCCGATGCATTACAGGGAAAAATCAGCGGTCTCGATATTATAAGTTCTTCAGGTGACCCGGGTTCAGGCTCTCAACTGGTTATCCGCGGATTAAGTTCAATGGGAAATAACCAGCCTTTGATTGTGATTGACGGGGTGCCGCAGTTTAAAATTGAAAAAGGTAGTATCGACTTAACTTCTGCCGATAGCGAAGATATTAGTAACCTCATAAACATTGCACTTCAGGATATTAAATCAATTGAAGTTTTAAAAGATGCTGCATCTACAGCAATTTATGGTTCACGCGGTGCCGATGGCGTTTTGCTGATTGAAACCCACAAAGGTAGAATGGGAAAAGTGCAGTTCGATTTTCAGTATAAAAACAATTACAGTATTCAACCACCGGCAATTCCAATGTTGAGCGGCGATGAATATATTATGTTGCAGTTGGAAGAGTGGCACAATGCCTACGGTGTTTTTAATATGGATAAAGAAATTGCCTACGACAGGGATTACGAACAATTCCATAACTATTCAGCCAATACCGACTGGTTAAAAGAAATTACCCAAAACGGAACTTCAAACGATTATTATTTTAACGTTTCGGGAGGGGGTGAAAAAACCAGGTATTTTACATC
>DAOPKR010000010.1:20847-34900 GCA_035391305.1 Draconibacterium sp. | reverse complement strand
ACGATTATTATTTTAACGTTTCGGGAGGGGGTGAAAAAACCAGGTATTTTACATCATTTGGATATTTGGACGAAGGCGGAACAACTATTAATACAGGTTACAGCAGGTTTTCCTCACGTATTAACCTCGATTATTTCCTATCAAGAAATTTGCTTTTCCAGGTGAAATTCAACTATACTTCGAGTTTAACAGAAAAAAATGTTGAACTACCTAAGGGAGACGGGACTAATCGCAATATTCGTGAGATGGCTTATATCAAGTCGCCAAACATGAGCGTTTATGAATATGATATAAACGGAAATCTTACTGGTGAATATTTTACTCCTATTCGTAGTTACCAGGGTGATGGAGTTACCTATTTTAACCCGGTAGCTGTGGCAAACCTGGGTCGCAGGGACGAAAATTTCAGTAAACTTGAAAATACTTTCATGCTGCAATACCGTGTAAACGACTGGATTACATTGCGTGAAACCATCTCGTTTCAATATGCCGGTACAAAAGAAAAACGGTTTTTGCCTTACAACGCAATTGGCGCCGATTGGTTAGACTGGCAGATAAACAAGGCAGAAGAAGGAAACAGCTTAAATCAGAGTATTCAAACGGAAACACAACTTTCATTTGGTTCGCCGTTTAAAAATAAAAACCATGAATTATCGGGCGCAATAACGTGGCAAACTGATAAATCGGGCTACGAATGGATGAATATTCAAAGTAATAAAATACCAAGTACTGATATTCAGGATCCGGCAATCGATGCCGCTATTAACTGGATAGGTACGGGTTCGGGAGAGAACAGGCTTGTGAGCGGAAAAGCAAACATCAATTACAAATTTCTTGACAGGTACCTGATTCAGGGAAATTTAAGTGAAGATGCCCACTCTTCTTTTGGTAATAATAATCGCTGGGGTACATTTTATGGCTTGTTTGTGGGTTGGAGGTTTTCAAGCGAACCGTTTATGAAATCGATTACCTGGCTTGGCGAAAGTATGATCCGTGTAAGTTACGGTGTTTCAGGTCGTCAGCCAAGCGATGTTTATGCACGTTTTGCCACTTATGAATCGACAAGTAAAGGTGCTTATATTTTAAACCCTGCTATTGCACCAACCAGCATTCAGTTAAATAACCTGCGCTGGGAAACAATTTCTTCGTGGGATATTGGCGGCGAACTGAGTTTATTTAACGACAGGTTATATATTGAAGGAGATGTTTATAATAAATTGTCCACAGATATACTTTTCGATAAATATAAAATTCCGCTAAGCTCAGGTTATTCTGAACTTAAGTTTTTAAACGGAGGCGAAATGACAAATTACGGATGGGAGCTAATGGCAGATGGAAAAGCTTTCAGGACAAAAGACTGGTTATTGTCATTTAATTTAAATATTTCACAAAACGTAAATTCTTTTAGCAAACTGCCCGAAAACTTTAACACAGAAAGTTCAACATCCATCGGTAACCAGCAATATCCAAGGCGTGTTGTGGAAGGTGAACCAATTGGCTCATTCTTTGGGTTCCGCTATCTTGGTGTTTATGCCAGCGATGAAGATGTAATTGCCCGTGACGCCGATGGTAATACATTATATGATGCCGAAGGCAAAGTTATACCGATGAAATACACTGACACTTATGTTTTTAAAGGTGGCGACCCTATTTATGAAGACATTAATAAAGATGGTAAAATCGATATTAACGATGTGGTTTATATTGGCGACTCAAACCCAAATTTTATTGGTGGTTTTGGTACTACATTAAAATATAAAAACTGGGATTTTTCAATGTCCTTCCATTACAGACTTGGTTTCGACATTATCAACGGAATTGCAATGCAAACCCAGGGAATGAACAACAAGGACAATCAAAGCAAAGCCGTGTTGAACCGCTGGCGGATACAGGGGCAGCAGGAAGAAGGCCTTTTGCCAAGGGCTTATATGTACCATCCTGCCAATAACTTAGGTTCCGATCGTTATGTTGAGAAAGGAGATTATTTGCGCTTGAACAACATAAAATTGTCATATATGCTAAGCAATGCAATGTGCCAAAAACTTGGGGTCAGAAAAGCCAATATTGCTGTTAGTGCACGTAAATTGTACACCTGGACAGGCTATACCGGACAGGATCCTGAAATAGGACAGGAAGCAAGCGACCCGTTCTGGATTGGCGTGGATTATGCCCGCACACCTCCGCCCAAAGTAATCACATTTAGTATTGGAATAGGATTTTAAAAAAGCGAGTAAGATGAGAAAGAAAATAAAATACTTAATGGTTGTTTTGATAATTTTTACACAATTATCATGTAGTGACTGGTTGGAATTAATACCTCCCGGAGGATTAATCAGGGAAGAATTTTGGAAAACAAGAGCCGATGTGGATGCAGTTTTAATGGCTGCTTACAGCGATTTTTCGTCAATGGACCGTAACTTATTTTTGTATGGCGAATTGAGGGGCGACATGTTGCAGGCTGGTCCAAGTCTTGGCGGTAATGAAAGAAAGGTAATGGAAAACAATATATATCCTGACAACGGTTTTACAAACTGGCAAAATTTTTATAAGGTTATTAATTACTGTAACGAAGTAATCGCAAATGCCCCGGAAGTGCAGAAGATAGATAATACATTTACCGATTATCAGATGCAGGGATTAATGTCGGAAGCCTATTTTTTGCGCAGTCTCGCCTACTTTTATCTTGTCAGAATCTATAATCAGGTTCCTTTGGTACTCGAGCCGAGTGAATCAGACGATACAGACTTTTATGTTAAAAAAGAAACGGAAGAAACAGTATTGAACCAGATTGTAAAAGACCTTGAAGCAAACAGAGCGTTTGCACCATCCGAAAGTTTCAAAACCTTAAAAGAAAATAAAGGACGGGCATCAAAAGCTGCTTTCGATGCGTTGTTGGCTGATATTGCACTCTGGCGGTTTGATTACGATAATGTAATAAAATATGTAAGCCAGATTGAGTTCACCCAAAAATTTGTGTTAATGCCAAGCGGAAGGTGGTTTGAACTTTTTTACCCGGGAAATTCACTGGAAAGCATTATGGAATTTCAGTTTGATGGAAATATGCAGCAACGAAATGGCACATATGATTTAACAAGCAGAAACAGCAATCAAATTAAGCCAAGTCAAAAAGCATTGGAAATGTTTGGTTTTGAATATGCCAGTGAGTTGGTTCGGGGTGAAGATGCAGCAATTCGAAAATACGGTGAAGATGATTTTATAATTTGGAAATATGTTGGACAGGCACCTGACGGGCAATCAGCAAGATCAGGTTCACAGCAATATAGTTGCAATTGGATACTTTATCGTTATGCCGATGTTTTGCTCATGAAAGCAGAAGCACTTTCTCAAAAAGGAGATTATTCTTCGGCTTATCAAATCATTAACCAAATACGTGACAGGGCAGGAGTTGGGCCACTTAGCATTGCAAACACAGCAACTGCCTACGAAGATGCAATTCTTGAAGAACGTGCACTTGAACTTTCTTTTGAAGGTAAACGCTGGTTCGACCTGCTTCGGATGGGTCGTCGTAACAATTATGCACGAAAAAGTAAGTTGATTGATATTATTGTCAGCAACGTACCATCCACTCAAAAAAGAATACTTGCAACAAAACTTACCAATCCAAATGGTTGGTATTTGCCAGTTAACAAAGATGAAATTGAACGGAATAAAAATCTGACGCAAAACCCATATTATGACTTCTAATTGTAAAAGTGTGGCAGTTTTTATTGAAATATAAAACGAAATAAAATGAAAAAAATATTTTATATACTATTGTTAATTGCGGTGGCTGTTTCCGTTAATTCGTGCAGGGAACCGGAAAGAGTTGCCGGTTTTGAAGATGCCGAACAATATACAATTTATGACTATATTGTTGAAAACAAGGATCAGTTTTCTGATTTTCTGGCAATTCTTGAAGTTGGCGGTATCGATAAAACTTTAAGTGCTTATAATCCTAACGGTAACGGTTACACACTGTTTCTGCCAAGCAATAAAGCAATTGATAGCTTTATTAAGAAAACCGAAGGTATTTCTTCAATGAATGATATTCTTAATAATCCTGAGTTTGCTGCTGCTTTTGGCCGCTATCATGTTCTTAATATGATGGCGCACACACAGGATTTTCCGTTTGGAGCTTTTCCCGAACCTACTTTGTCAGAAGATTATCTGACAGTAAGTTTTATTATTCAGACTGATACTTCATATTACAAAATAAATAACCAGGCCGGAATAACGATGCCTAATATTGAGGTCTCAAACGGCTACATACACGAAATTGAAACCGCACTTGAGCCCATTACATTTACAAGTTACGGCTGGTTGCAGCAAAATTCAGGATATTCAATTTTTAAAGGTGCGCTGGAATTAACAGGAACCAAAAGTCTTGTTGATTTTAATGTGAAGGATTTTGAAAATATATCACCGGTTACAATGTTGGTTGAATCTGATGAAGTTTACAATCAGAATGGGATTTTTACCGTCGAAGATCTTGCAAATAAAATCAGTCCGAACGACGCAAACTACACAAACCCTACCAATCCACTGAATAGTTACTGCACATACCATATATTAACAGGCGGGCGGTATATAAACGATTTTGAAGGAGTTGCAACCAATTACACAACCTTGTCCGAAATACCATTAAATATAAACGGACTTGGAAATGACCTCTTAATCAACGAAGGAAAGCAGGTGTTCGACACAATAATTGCAGGACTTGATACAACAATTATCGATTATATCGGATTTCTGTATGACGAAAGTAATATTACTACGCAAAGTGGTGCAATTCATATGATTGACAGGATGATGAAGCAGGTATCGCCATCAAGGGCAATTGTAACTTTCGAGTTTTGGGAAGAACCACAGATTACAGAATACAGGAGAGAAACTGGATCTTACTTAATTGAAGAAAAGGAATTACTTAACTATATAGATTGGGAAGGCGCTGATCTTTATTTTACTGAAAGGGGCGATGAGCAAACGTCTGCCTGGGGAAACGACTATCTCGAAATAACCGGCGACTTTAAAATATCTTATATAATTCCTAAAGTTGTTCAGGGAAAATATACGGTTTTTCTTGGCGCCGAAAGATATAATTCAGCAAACGCACTTGTAGAGGTATATATTGATGGAAAAAAAGTTAGCAGCCTGGTTGACCTGTCGCAGGGGGGAACTGCAAACAGCCCATTCCAGAAAATAGAACTTGGAACTATTGACTTTATAAAATATGAATCTCATAAAGTAGAAGTTATTCCATTAATTCCCGGAAGGTTTTTGTGGGATTACATTCGTTTTGAACCAATTTAAGAAGCACAAAAAAAGGCAAAGATGAAAATCAGGATAGGAATATTGATTTTAGGGTTAATAATTATTGGAGCTGCCGGTTGCACAAAACAGTGGGACGAGCATTACAACACTTACCCCGAAACTGTTGACGAAAACGTTTGGGATGTTATACAAAGTGACCCGCAGTTTTCGAGTTTTGTTGAAATTGTTAAGGCAGCTAAAATGGATACACTTTTTCTGTCGGACATTTCGTACACAATTTTTGCACCAACAAATGATGCAGTTGCAACTTTTAGGGGAGTAAAAGATTTTGACAATGTGATACTTGCATATCATTTTTGTTCACATTTTATCAATACAAGCAGTATCGAAGGAAAACGTCAGATACAAACTCTTACAGAGAAATTTGCGCTTTTCGAAAGAAACGGTAACGAGGTAAAAATTGATGATATAAAGGTGCTTTCGGAAAGCCCGCTTTACAGAAATGGTAAATTTTTCACAATGGGACAGGTTATTGAACCTAATCCGAATTTATATGAATATTACCAGTTTACAAATCCGGTTTTAAGCAAATACATTGATACGCAGGACACTATAATCCTCGACAAGGAAAAAAGTAAACCACTTGGTTTCGATGAAGAAGGAAACACGGTTTATGATACCGTGTCGATTGTTGCTAATAAATTCGAAATGAAATATTTTCCTGTTAAACATGAGTTCAGAAGTGTCTCCACAACAATTGTATTTCCAAAGGAAGAAGATTACAGGGAAGCGCTGAATGTTATGGCGCAATCACTCGGTGGCGAATACAATGATTATAACGACATTCCGCTTGATTGGCAGGAAGAAATTTTAATTCCCCATATTTTATATCAGGGGGTTTTTCTGAACCGGATTGAACCGGAAGAGTTTATTTGGAAATCTCCAAAAGACACTTTGAAAATGTTGAATGTACTTGGCGATAGTGTTGTAATTAATTATATTCCGAAGGATAAAGCCTTGTGCAGCAATGGTTATGCATATAATTACGAAAGTTATACAATACCGGATTCGCTCTATAACGGTGGTACAAAATTCGAGGGTGAAGCGCTGGTGAATCCAACCGGTTTAAACAAATACAGTTGGAATGACAGTGTTTCAGCAAAAAGTGATATCTCTTTGGTACCAACACAGGAATTAATTCAGGGCGCATCCAATGACTCGATTATCAGGGTAAATTTCCCTAAGGGTTACGCTGGCAAATTTTCGCTTGAATTTAAAAGCCCAAAACTGTTTCCGCGGAAGTATGTAATGGTAATTAGCACACACATGGATATTGGTGGAATTTACGATATATATGTAAACAATGAATTGGTAAAAACTTTCGACTATTATGCTTACATACAGGGTCGTGGTGTAATTTTCAGTGTGACGGGGGACAGATATATTCCGCGAGGACGATTTAATAAATTTGATATGTATGTGAACAATATTGAAGAGTATGGCAGCGCTAAAATCAGGTTGGAATATAAAGCCCCCGGATTTGTGGCCAGTAATGGGTTGGTTATTGACTTTATTGAATTTATTCCTGTAACCGAGTAATTAAAGTGAAGGATATGTTTTTATATAGTAAATCAGGCAAAACAGTGCTCCTTTCTGACAGACAATTCAAAACTGCCGGAAATGCGCAAAAAATGCAAACAAGTATTATAATGGATAATAAATGCTTAATAGGAAATTTTAAAAAGATAGCTGTTTTTACGGCAATGCTGATTTTTTGTATTTCAACAGTATTTGCTCAGGATACTCTGTTTGTTAAAGGAACGGTTGTAAATGGTTCCAACAAACCTGTGCCAAATGTATCGGTTGGAATAGAAGGCTCGTTTGAACTTCCTGTGGTTACCAACGAAGCAGGGGAATTCACTGTAATTGCCATAACCGGAAATGAATGGCTTAATGTTTCTCCTTCTGAAGGCTATAAAAAGAAAAGAATTTTTCTGAATAACAGAACCGAACTTAAAGTATATCTTACTGCAAACAGCATTGAATCGGGAGATGATGAAATGAATGTTCTGTCGCAGGGAATCCTAAAACGTGATATGATTGCGTCGTTTTCAACTATCAATGCAAATTCGATAAAAGAAACTCCGGTTTTATCGGTTAACCAGTTTTTCCAGGGAAGAGTTTCAGGAATGAATGTTGTAAACCGTTCAGGTGACCCTGGCAGTGGCGCAGTATCTTTTTTACGGGGAGTAAACTCTATAAATTCTTCAAACAGCCCGCTTTATATTGTTGACGGTATTCCTGTTATGCCAACAAATGTTTTTGGTTCAAATCTGGATGGTTATGAATACAATACTTTGTTAAGTGTTAATCCGCTTGATATCTCGAAAACAACAGTTATTAAAGACCCTGTTATAACTTCAGCTTATGGCTCAAAAGCATCAAACGGTGTGGTAATAGTGGAAACATTGGACCCCAGCGCTACTCAAACCGTTGTTGAACTTGATTTAAGGAGTGGTTATTCGCTTGCACCTTCAAATCAGATTCCTCAAATGGATGCCGGACAGCATAAAACGTTAATCAGCGAATTACTTTTTTCATCGGGTAAACCTGAAGAGCAAATTACAGAAGAATATCCAAACTTATTTCTTACACCCGAAGACGACAGGTATATTGATTATCAGCATAACACCAATTGGCAGGACCTGATATTTTCAAATGCAGCTTTTACAAATATTAATGTTAAAGTAAAAGGAGGTGACGAAATTGCGCGTTATGGTCTTTCGTTTGGATATATGAATAGCGACGGGATTGTTAAAAGTACAGGTTATGACGGTTATAATTTAAGGTTTGTAAGTTTGCTCAATATTTTTACCTGGTTAAAAATGAATGCGTCAGTGTCGCTTAGTTATAATAATTCGAATCTTAAAGAATCGGCGCGTGTTTCTCAAACAAGTCCGTTGTACAGTGCGTTGGCTAAATCTCCATTGTTAAACCCATATCAGTATGATGACGAAGGGCGGGAATTAACGGCGCTTTCAAATGTTGATGAACTGGGTATCAGTAATCCTCAGGCAATTGTCGATAATTACGAGGCTACAAGCAATAATTTCAATTTTATTTCAACACTTGGGTTTGCCGCCGATTTAAAGGAAAACCTTGTTTTGAATTCAAACTTTGGTATCACCTACAATGTGTTGAAAGAGCAGATTTTTATGCCAAACAAAGGGATGGAAAGGTACTACAACAGTGAAGCAATCAACGTTTCAAAAGCAACAAATAATACACTAAATTCATTCTACAACAATACCTATTTAAAATTCAATAAAAAATTCGGTAGCAACCACGTTTTCACGTCCAACACCGGATTCAATGTTTACACCAACAAATTTGAACTGGATTGGGGGCTTACAAAAAATGCTCATGAAAACGATGAGTATCGTATGATTCAGGACGGACAAAATAATTTACGTGAAATTGGCGGGGCAAACAGGTCATGGAACTGGCTGTCGTTTTACGAAAACGTTACATACGGATATAAAGACAAATATTTGGCTTCGGCAACAGTTACACTCGATGGTTCTTCACGTGTTGGAGATAATGCTGCCAATACAATGAAAATTGCGGAAGTGCCGTTTGGATTGTTTTATTCTTTCGGTGGCGCCTGGAGAATTTCAAATGAATCTTTCTTGAAAAATACACCAAAACTTGAGGAGTTGAAACTGAGGCTTTCATACGGTATTTCCGGAAATGACGATATTGGTGAATCAAATGCAACGAATTATTACAATGCAGTTAAATTCCGGGAAACTTCAGGTTTAATTCCAGGAGTGTTGTTAAACGATGAACTCACTTACGAAACTGTGTCCCAATTAGACGGAGGGCTGGATATTTCACTCTTGGGAAATAAAGTTCAGGCGAGTATTGATTTGTATCAGTCAACCATTGACAATATGTTGATTTTTGCGCCGGTAGAAGCATATTTCGGATTTAATTTCAGACCCGAAAATGGAGGAAAAATGCAAAATAGGGGCATTGATTTGAGTGTATTTGTAAGGGCTATCGACAAACCCAATTTTAAATGGGATATTCAGGCATCATTTACAAAGGTAAAAAATGAAGTACTCGAAATTAAAGGGGAACAATTAGTTACAAATTTAAGGGTTGCCCAGATTGTTAATAAGCCGGGCGAACAGGCGAACAGCTTTTACGGATATATTTTCGAAGGAGTATACAAAACAGCTGAAGAAGCTATAAATGCTGGGGTAGTAAACGACAGGTATTTGAGATATGAAGCTGGCGATGCAAAATTTAAGGATATTTCGGGTCCAAATGGTCAGCCGGACGGCGTAATCAATAATTACGATAAAACAATTATTGGTTCCTCAATGCCTGAACATTACGGTGGAATCGGAAATACTTTCACATATAAACGCTGGGCGTTAAATGCGTTTATACAATATACTTCGGGCAACGAGGTCTTTAACTTTTTGCGGTACACAAACGAAAATATGATTGGCCTCGGAAATCAAAGTACAAAAGTACTCGACCGCTGGCAGTATGAAGGTCAACAAACTGAAGTGCCGCGGGCATTATACGGCGATATAATCGGTAACTCTGATTTTTCAACACGTTGGATTGAAGATGGATCATATTTGAGGCTTAAAAATGTATCATTAAGTTACACTATTCCCGGCGAGTTTATGGTTTTCAAAAATGCACAATTTTATATTTCAGGAACAAATTTATTGACTCTTACAAATTATTTGGGATATGATCCTGAATTTGCGTTCTCCAGTTCGCATGTTAACCAGGGAATTGATTATGGTTTAACACCGCAGGCCCGGCAGTTTGTTATTGGAATAAAACTAGGTTTATAATATTTTGATTGATATGAAAAATTATAATAAATACACAGCAATCATCGGAATTTTTCTGTTATCGGTGATTTTATTGTCTTCCTGCAAAGATTTTCTGAATCCCGACCAGGAGATTAACATAACAAAAGATAAATTGTATGACGATTGGTATGAATACAGATCCATAGCAATGGGTATGTATGCCATTCAGGCAGACCTCGTGGAACAGCTTGTGATTCTTGGAGAGTTGCGTGCAGACCTGATGAAAACCACCGAAAACGCTGATGCAGATATGGTTGAAATCTACAACTTCAATGTTTCAAAAGAAAATAAATATGCGCAGCCTACTAATTTCTTTAAACTGATAACTGCAGCCAACAGTTTTATTACAGTATTAAAAACCGAACATCCTGAAGTTCTTGATCCTAAAAGTGTTATTACCAACTACGATAAATTATATGGCGAAGCGCTGTGTATGAGGGCCTGGGCCTATTTTAATGCAGTCCGCATTTATGGAAAGGTTCCTTTTCTTCCTGAGTCATTAACTTCTATTGATGAGGTTAACAACTTTCTGAATACCTCCGGTACTTATATCGACAGTGTACAAATTATTTACGGAGTTGACGGGTATTCAAATGATACTTTAAAAAATGTATCAATACCACTTGAAAAACAATACTATGATCAGGATTTAATAATAGATTATTTTACAAACGAATTGGAGCATGGTGTGAAATCGGTTGGCGTAAATCATTTTATCGAAAACAATGACCAAACCTGGGAGGTAACAGTTTGGAATGCTTACGCATATCATACATTGCTTGGTTTAATGTATCTGACCAACGGAGACCTGGCAAAAGCAGCAAGTAATTTTGAGTTTGTAACTAAAACCAATTCCGATAATTACAGGTATCAGCTTGATGGAAGTTTTGGGTTAAATAACTGGAGGAGTATTTTTACCAATATTGATTTAAGGGAACATATTTATACAGTTTGGTTTAATAAATCCTATTTCCAGCAAAATCAGTTTCAGGAATTTTTTGAGCCGATAAAACCCAATAAATATATGTTGAAACCTACAAGGAATGCAATTTTGAATTGGGAAACAACATGGGACGACTATCGTTTGCAGGTAAACAACACCCAACCCTGGACAACAAGAACTGTGTGGAAAGGTATGCCCGGAGATTTTTACAGGGGTTATGGTGCTTCCTATGCATATGTGCAAAATGGAGTTCCGGTTTCGCAAGGCAATGTTTTTGCCATGTTATGGCTTAAATCGGAAAACGACTACCGCACTGCATCGTTATTGATTGAAGATGCTGACACGATTATTTATAAATACTCTATTAATAAAGGAGTGTTCGACAAAGATGCCAACTTTATTGTTTACAGGGCTGCAGGTGTACACCTTTGGTTAGCGGAATTATATGTTTGGTGGAAATTTGAACAAAATGGAATAGTAAGGGAATTTACTTCCAACGCGGTTAACATTTTGAATGACGGCTCAAATTATGATGTAAACAGTACACGCGAACAAAAAGGTGTCAGGGGGAGGGTTGGCTTTGGCGGCGCTACCGACGGAATCAGACCGGGAAATATAAACTATATACGACATCCGTTTACTAACGAAGTTACCGGATATATTGATGTTACCGGTAATTTTAAAGGTTTGCAATTGTACCTTGAAGATGGAATCATTGATGAACGTGCAAGGGAACTTGCATTTGAAGGAGAGCGATTTTACGATTTGATGAGGGTGGCAAAAAGAAGAAATGATCCATCATTCTTAGCCAAAAAAGTTTCAGAGAAATTCCCTGAAGGTCAGCGCGAACAGATGTACACCTATCTGATGAATCCCGAAAACTGGTATATTCATTACTTTGAATAACATAATTTTATTCCTGAAAAAATGGCTGTCAGTTTTTAAAAATGACAGCCATTTTTTATGTTTTCACTTGAACTATATTTTAATCTTTCAGAAATTGCCTGGTCTAAAAAACTTTTTCTTGCTTATTATCCTGCAACTAACTTATTACATATGATTTATCTAAATTTTCATTTGTTGCGGGTTTTCTGAATTAACGCAGCTTTTGATTACTACTTTAAAAAACAAGAGTATTTAAAGACTGTGCCGGAAGCTCAGCTTCAAACTTTCCGTTTTTACCCGTTAATTTTATACTATTTTCCTTCCAATGATCATTTTCAGTTGTGGTAACCGATTTTGAAAGTTTACCTGAAATTCCGTCAATTTCGATACTTACACTTTTATTTTTCAGGTTGATAATTTGAATTACATTTTTCCCTTCGCTGTTTATTCCGCAAATTGAAAGTATTTCAGGATCGGAACTTATTGAATGAATTATTTGTGTTCCAGAGTTTAAGAAATCAGTATAATGACGTGTAACATAGTATGACGGGTATTTAGTTTTTAAATCAGGCGATATAATTTCATAATTATTTTGCCATGTCCAGTACATTGAAACTTCTACCTCGGCATATTTAAAAATACGGTACGAAATTTTTGCAAAGCGGAATGCATAATCCCAGCTTTCGTTCATTCCTTTAATTTTCCAGGCCATGGCGTCAAAACCAAGTTCATCGCACCAAACAGGCTTTTCCCAGGCTTTGGCAAAACCGGCAATTCGCTCAAATTCGCTGTCAGGCATTTTTTCTGCCCACCAACTGTGAAAACAAAGTGGTCCCAAATATTTCCAGATGGTTGAATCAGCAGCAATCATAGTAGCAAATTCAACAGTTCCCATGGGTTGTGCAGTGTCTGCCCATAAAAACATGGTTTTCAGCCCGGCTTTTCTAAATCTTTCGCCTGCCTTTTTGAAAAATGCTATCGTTTCTTCAGGTGAGAAAATAACCTGGTAACCACCATCCGATTCATTAAACGAAAAATAATCAGCTTCTACACCATATTTGTTTTTTGCTGTTAATAAAAAAGCTTCAATTTGGTCAATCAATTCATCATATTTATCTGGTTTTATGCGGCGTTGCGATTCTCTTTCGGGATTGGAAACCAGTTCGTCGGCAACACGCCAAACGGATACTGTAAAGTTTGAAACTCCAAATTCGGTTTTCATTCGTTTCAAACTTTCCAGTAAAGAAATAACCGTTGGCTGCTCAACAATTTTACTGCCTTTATATTCTGAATAGTCTTTTCTCCGAAATTCAAGCGGCAAAGCAACACGCACGTGGCTCGGTTTGAAATCTTTTAAAGTTGTTTCACCAATCGCATCCCAGGCGTGATCTGTATAATTCGCCTGGCAATAGTTTCCTCCAATCGATTCGATCTTCTGTTTTGGTATTTCAGGATAAACCTGCACTTTTACTGATTGCGAAAAACACGTTTGGAAAGTAAAAGCAAGGAAAATAATAAATATTAGTTTTTTCATTGGTTTAGTTTTTTATCAGATTATTCAATTTTTATATTTTCACAAAGCGCTGAATTATATGGTCTTGCTGCGAATTGATTTTCAGTAAATATAAGCCCGAGGGAATTCCGTCAACATTCATAGTTAATATTTTATTTTGTTTTGGATAAAATATTTTTAGAATAGTTCCCTGTAAACTAAGAATTTCAATGGTTCCGCCTGCAAAACCGGTTGGTATTTTAATGTTTAACGTTTCTGAAGCCGGATTTGGCCATAAACTGATTTTATTCAACTCCTGAATTTCGTCAGTAAATGTTGGATATTGCTCAATATGTAAAGTAACTGTTGTGTCGCCGTTTAAATTCAACATTCCCGATAAATCGTTGTACCCGCTTTTAAATATTAGGTAATTGTATGAAGTGTTTATATTCAGGTTTTTAAAATGTGCAATTCCCAGGTTTGTCGAAATCAAAGTATCAGTTTCCAGCACTACTCTGGCATTGTTAACCGGGGTGTTTGTACCTTCAAGCAACTTGAATT
>DAOPKR010000010.1:0-20747 GCA_035391305.1 Draconibacterium sp. | reverse complement strand
AGCACTACTCTGGCATTGTTAACCGGGGTGTTTGTACCTTCAAGCAACTTGAATTTTATGGACCCAATATTCCGGATTAACTCAAAATGAAAAGCTGTATCCGAATTAATTGTCAAACTTCCGCTTTCGTTTTGATAAGAACTTTTTTCAATCAGAAAATTATATTCACCCGGGAAAATTTCGAAATAAGTTTCGCCTTTTTCATTTGTAATTTGCACTTCATTATTCAAGGTTACCCGGGTTCCCTGAAAGAAATCTCCGGTCTGTTTGTCGCTAACGGAAATGGTTACATTGTATTTATCAGGAACTAAATAATAAGTCAGCGTTGTATCGCTGTAAATTGAAAACTGTTGGGTTGAAATGCTTTTATAAAAATTCTTTTCGATACTTATGTTTAGGAAATTACTCAATTTTTCGAAAGTTGCTGAACCGGAATTGTCAGTCAGTTTTTGTGTGTTGAACACTGATATTTTGCTATCGGGAATTGGTTGGTTTGTGTTAAAGTCAATAACTTTTATTGTTACCTCAAAGTCAGCTAAACCGGTGCTGTCTTTTAACCTGCGTTCAAGTTGGTCGAGATATAACGATTTTGGGGAAAGTTCTTCACCTTTTCCAATTCCTTCAACAAAATCGCGTGGCGAAGTATTGAAATTATATCCTCCCATGGTTCCGTCAACCGGATCAAGTTTTACCTGATCAGCCGCGCCTGAAGTGCCAATAACATAGCCGTGTTTAAATTGTCTCGATTCGATAATATAGTCTCTGTCAGGATGATATGCTTTTCCGGTTGTGTTGTAAAAAACTGATTGGGTGGAAGAATAACCATGAATAACATCGCCGCCGTAAGGACGAAAACTTGATTCGAGATAATCTTTATCAGCCGTGAAATTATCAAATAAATTGGCCATACTCAGGTACATATGAAAGTCGCTGGCATATTTTGAATTTTCTCCAATGCAGTTATAAATGACGTTTCCATTTGAAAACGGGAATTTAAAATCGTAATTGTGGCGCCCATCATTTGCCCGGCTGTTTTTAATCAGACAGTCGTTTGACTGCAATGTAAACATGTAGCCATTTCCACCACCGCCTTCGTATTGAGATTTCTGAAAGAAACAGGAATCAACAGTTACACTGCGGCTCTGTTCAATTAAAAGACAATTCGACAAAACGTGTATATCGAGTGAGTTTGAAGCAGGTTTGTAGGTATTTACGTTCTTAATCCAGCAGTTTTGGGCATATTTTACAAAGATTGCCTGCGATGCGTGAACTTCGTAAGCGCCCGTGCCCGGTTCTGTGTATGATTCTTCATCCCATCCCTGTTTATCGTTTTGCTGATTCCCGATGCTCAGATTTTCAATACCGCATTCAGAAATGTGTTTCTTCGCATGATAAACTCTTGCATTATCGCGGGTTTTCAAGTAATATCGGGTAGGGGAGTCGATATAAATAATATTTTTCTCAACGTTTATTGAATCAATTCTTCGAAGAAACATAAGTCTCGCCGCCTGATCTGTCCAAATGCCGGCCATATCGTGTTCAGCAATAAATTCAGGTGTTCCATCGGTTCTGAGGATTATATCATCGCCTTTTGAAAAGCCTTTAACGGATTTTACAGGAATTACTCTAGTGGGGTACATTAAATCGGCAGCAGTTTTTGAAACAGTGCCGGTTTCGGTTGCCCAGGTACACCAGTCGCCCATCAACCAGATAATGTTTTTCTGGCGCATGAAACTATTGCTGTTGTATATAAATGTTGAATCGGTTCCGGCACCACGTAAAATGGTATTATCATATTGAATGCGAAGCGCGGTTTCGCCGCTTCCCGGATCTACTTTGTAAGTACCTGCAGGTAAATAAACAACCCCGCCGCCACTTTGCCCAACTTCATTTAATGCTTTTTGCAGTATCAGTGTAACATCTGTTGCGCCCGAATTATCAGCATTGTATGGGGATTTGCTTACATCCACAACATTATTCCCGATATGCGGCACTTCTTTTTCACCCTGATGATAACCGGCATACGAAAAATCGTGTAAAAATCTGTCGTCGCTATCCTTGAATCCAGGTTTCCAGTTTTCGGGATAGAGTTTACTACGCCAGGTTGGTGGCACAGAAACATAAGATTTCAAATCAGGCATTTCATCCAGGGTAAGTACATAGTCATGTGCAAACATTTTTTTCCACAAATCGAGCGAATTGTATTTTGCACTGCGGACAAAATCGCCGTACCAGGGCATGTAATACGACCAGGCAGCCTGATCTTTTACTAAATTGTCAGCATCGGGGAATGAACCGCATTCACTGAGCGTAACCATTTTTTTCCCTTCAGCATCATTATTTAACTGGTTAAATTCAAGGATTTGTGAACTGTGGTCTCCGTCTTTGTAAATATCACGACCAATAATATCAACTACGTCATCTCCCGGATACCAGGTTTGATCGTTTTGCTGGCTTGTCCAAACCCAGATCAGATTTTTTAATCCATGGTAATTTACCATCCGGTCGTACATTAACCGGTACAAAGCCTTACATGGTGCAGCACCTTTTGCCCCCCACCAAAACCAACCGCCCGAAGCTTCATGCAGAGGTCGCCATAAAACCGGGATATCATCGGCCTGTAGTTTTTTCAGCAAGCCCGATATATAATCGATATCCTTAATCATGGCTTTGTATTCGTCTGAGTTTGGATCTGAAATCTTTGAAACATCGAAATTTGTATCCTTTGTGTAGAAAGCTTCCGTTTTTCTTAGCGGATCGCGCCAATGCCAGCAAAGTGCCGGAATTCCATTTCGATTATAATATTTCCGTGCATCGTTTATGGGTTCTTCATCGTTGTACCAGGTGTATCCGCGGCCACTTTGCATAAAGTCGATACCAACCAAAGCCGGTTCTTTCCCTGTGTTGGCTTTAAGCCAGTTAATTTCATCCATGCTATGCAGTGTCATGGCGCCGGAGATTATTTTTTTACCATAGTTGTCATACAGGAATTGGTATAATTTCATTGTGTGATCAGTCGGATTTGGTGTTACAGGTGTTTTTGAAATATCGAACCTGCCCCAATCGTCAACTTTTTCAAATTCAAAATAATCGATATTTATCCAACCCCATGATTTTATGATTTTTACCTCGTGATTGCCGGCCTTTAATTTCAGACTGCTCACAACTTTTTTCGATATAAATGCAGTGTTCACAGAAAACCCAAAATCAACGTTCATCCCGTCTATTGAAAAATTGTTGATTTTATCGCCGCCGGGAGATGCTGCGTTTATATATATGTTGTAAAAACCTTCCTGATCCAGGTTAAAATCCAATGTCAGATTACCTTCATTTTGAGCCACGTAAAAACCGCCTGATGCCAAACTGTTGGAAATTTTTTCAGCATTACCCGAAAGTGCAGCATTTTCAGCTTCAAATTTTTGTGCAATCAGTAAATTGCAAAACTGGAAAAATAGTAAAGTGAGAAATGTTATTCTAAGTTTTTTCATTTTGAATATCGGTTTGTAGTTTTTTTGATTCTACCATGTGATTGATAGAGCCGCTTGTATGTGAACTGAGCTCTCTCAAAATATCCTGATCAAACAACTTTATAAATATATTGCGACGGGCTTTAAGTATGCAGTAACCATTTAAAAGTTATTGTTTTCTTTTATCAAACTCTCTCAGTTTTTCGCGTGTTTTGATTCCCGATTCTTTTAAATCTTCATCTTTCCAGTTTCCCGTGTCACCGGCTGTGGTTTTCATCATCGAACAAGTTTCGTTTTTATCAGCAACCGACCACGTTACCCAGCTTATTTTATTTGTTTCCATCCAATCAATCCATGTATTCCATGATTTGTAATCGATTGGGCCGTTACCGCTGGCTTCCATTCCTGCACATTCTGAAACAAAAATCGGGATTCCTTTTTTAAGCGCATAATCACTGCGTTCACGCAGTTGCTGACCATGAGTGGCTGCATAAAAATGTACTGTGTACATTAAATTCGTAAAACCGGTAATCGGAGAATCGGCGACCAAATGAATGTCCTGGTCCCAGTGCGGACTTCCAACAAGTATAATATTATCAGGGTCTTTTTCACGGATTGCTTTTATTACCGCAATTGAATAGTTTTTAACTTTTTCCCACGAATCATTAACAGGTTCGTTAAAAATCTCATAAATCACATTTGGGTATTTACCATATTTTTCTGCCATTTCAGTAAAAAAAGCAACAGCTTCGTCCTGTTTAATTTCGTGGCTGTGCCAGTCGATAATAACATAAATGCCGGATTCTATTGCACCGTCAACAACGGCTTCAATTTTTTCTTTCGACCACTCTTTTTTGTCGGTGTAACTTCCTTTTGGGCCAACGCCCATTGCAGCGCGAACCACTGTGCATTTCCAGTCATCGGCCAGCCATTTTACCGATTCTTTGTTGTAAAATCTTGGCCACCAGTTGTGCCAACCGTAACTAACACCGCGCAAAACAATTGCATTCCCTTTTTCATTTACAAGAAAAGTTTCTTTTACAGATAATTTACCATTTGTATTTACAGGCTGGGCATTTATAAATCCGATCGTAACAACGAATATTATTGCCGAAAAAAGTACATGTTTTAGTTTCATTTTTATTGGTTATTATTTATTTACAATAAATTTTTTCGTTTCAGTATTTGAAGCATTTCGGACTGAAATCCAGTAAATTCCGTTTTCCAATTTCGAAATATCAGTTTCAATATGGTTTTTCCCGATAAAGGAATTTTGGTATTTGAATTTGTTTATACTTTGTCCGCTGGCATTAAATATCTCAAAAGTTACCTCTTTATTACCGGCCTGAATAAAATCAATATTCAATGTTTCTTTGGCGGGATTAGGATAAATATTCAGATCGAAGTCCGGCCGTTTAATTTCATCCACCGCGGTTGGCGCTGCTTTCAAAACAATTGCATTTACCGAAAGCGGTTCAAGTTGAACTGAAATGTGAAATACAGGTTTGTCTATTTGTGTAACTTTCAGCGCGTTCTGTTTATGCGAAATAAAAGTTTCGGTAGCGGGCAATTTTGAAAGTGTATAAAGTTGAATGGGTTCATTATTGATGGCGAAATCGCGAACATCTATCTGAGCATCTTTTATAGCTGTAGTGTGGCGGTTAACCAGAAAAATGGTCATTGAATCGGAAGCTTCATTAACAGTTGGATAGGCTGAAACATAAGTTTCATCGCTTGATGTTGCGCCAACAAAATATTCCTGACTGTAGCGACTGAAAAGATGAACAGTTTCCCACATCCCTGCTTCCCATATCCAGGGTGTAAATATTTCGACCCCGTTTTTCATAAATTCGCCCAATGTTGAGGCATACCATGATGCCTGAACGTTTGCATCTTTTGTATTTAATCCTGTTTCAGTTACGCCAAATTTAACTCCATGGTCAACCCCTTTATATTTCACAAGCCAATCCGAACATCTTCCTAAAATATATTCTTTGTTTTGGTTGTTATCCCAGCCACCATTTACTGTTTTTACCCCGTTTGCTTCCGGATAAACATAATTCCTGTCGAAAAACACACGATAAAACTGCACAAGTTTAGTTGCATCCGATGAACCAGGATAATAGTGAATGTCAAGCACATCTAACAATTTTATGCCGGTTGCTTTTTCTTCTTCAGCAATTCGGAGTATGAAATATTCGAGCCAGCAGTATTTTTTTCCGTTATACGAAATTGCATCGCTGCCATAACGATACCACTGCCACTCGTTTGCCGGAACCGGCCCCGATAATTTAATGCCCGGATATTTTGACCTGGCAGCTTTGGCAACCTTAAAGTATAGTTGCATAAATTCTTCGGCTGGTATTTGGGTCTTCATCACGTCATCGTGGGTTCCCGACCAGATTTCGATTTCGTTGTCCATACTCCAGTACCGATAATAAGTTGAATCATAACCAAGACCATCTGTCCCAAACCAGTGATCAAGTATTCCAACGGTCGAGTCGGCTGGCCAGTTCATCAGGTATAAATCAGGGTTTCCTTCCACCAGTGCTTTATTTGTTCCAGCCGGATTAACAATACCACCTCCGGCGAGGTTTTGATTTACACCTTCCCACCATTTTGATTGATTGTAATTCCAGTCAGGGAAATTGTTGTTTGTGTTGGACGCAACTTTACCAAGTAACTGGAACGACCACATTCCCTGAACACCGGGCAATTTATCCGTGAGATTTTTTGCAGCGGCATCCCAGTTATTCGCGTAAACGTTGTTATACCAGTCTGGATGGCTCGAAAGTTTTAGCCTCCAGTTATATTTTGTGCTGTTGTTGCCACCACTTTGTCTCACAAAGCGAACTCCCGCTTCCAGCGATTTTTTTATTTCGTCATTGGTGCCATTGTTTAAAAATGTGCTTGGCAGAACATTGTTTTTACCAAAAATATATGGCGAAAATTGTTTTTTACCTGAATTGGCATTTACAGTAATTTGAACAGGTTGACTGTAACTGATTTTAAAAGCAATTAATAAAAGAAGTGTTATTTTAAAGTGTTTTGACATACTGAAAACTTAGATTTTAATTGTTTAATAGATTTAGTTTTTTTTATTATTCTGAGCTATAATATTTTATTTTAAAGCGAGGCACTAAAATAAAGAAAAATGTTGGTGCATAGAAAAAGAATGAAGTCTGATTGGTTTTTGAAATCAAAAAAAAGTCCCGGCAAAACTGCCGGGACTTTTCAATATAAATTTATCAAACAATTTATTGTTTCAGCGCTTTGTAGCGACCCAACATTTTGTTGTTGTCACTTACAACAATCATATACATTCCGGCAGGTTGGTTACCCAACGAAATTTTTTCAATGCTGTTTTGAACATGGATATCGCGAACAGCCGAACCAACTGAGTTGTACACCTGAATACGGTAGCCTGCTTTTACACCGCTAACATTAATTTCGCCATTGGTTGGGTTAGGATACAGTTGAATGTTTTCTGCATTTACAGTGCGTGCAGTAACAAGTTGACCAAATGTATAGTAAACCATAATTTTGCCATCGGCAGAAGTAACTTTTACCATGTCGTCCTTGTCAATATCACCAGTTGTTTTATCCATTCCATCTTTGTCAACAACCATCGCAGTAGCACCTGTTACAGGAGTAACATTTGCAAGGAAAGAGGCAACTGATTCAGAACCGGATACGCCTTCAACTTTATACATAACCTGGTCGATTGGATAGGTAGATGATAGAATATATGCCAGGTAAGTTGTGGAAGGAGTAGCTTCGCTTGCAAGTTTCGAGATGTAGTAGCTTTTTGTAACTTGTCCATTGTACGAAGTAACAACCACTTTATCATCATCGGCAACACCACCGTCCATTCTTTCCTGTCCCATTTTGTTTACTACTTTCATTGTAGCGCCTGCTGATGCTACCAAATTTGAAAGTAATGTGCTGACAGTTGTACCACGTGGTACATATTCAATCAAAACATCTTTTTGTATTACATTATATATATCAGACAAAACGAAAGCATCATTATCAGAAGAAGAAGGCTTCAATTGATACACGATTTCAGTCACACCATTTTCAGCAACAACGTCTAGATAAATATTGTCGTTTACTGTTACATTTACATAGGTTGTATCGAAATTCAATGTTCTTAAAGGAACATAAGCACCTTCACCGTCAATTACAACCATTGTTGCTCCCGTAGGAACGGTTATGTTGGCGAGAATAGTTCTTAAAGCAGTTCCGTAATCAAATCCGGTAATATTTCCAACTCCTGCATTTTCGTTTCCAGCACTTTTGGGTTGTATCTCAACTGTTACTGTATATCTGTCTGACATTAAAACGGCATTCGAACTCAAACCTTCGTCAGTTACAGACAACATATATTGTGTTGTATTTAAACTATCTGCTGATAAAACAACCAACATATCATTTGGTAGTAATACATCGCCGGTTGTTAATTCTGCATCTCCTCTCATCACAGAAAGTGTTTGCATTTCGTTGGCTTTTGTTACATTACCTAAAAATTCAGCAACTGTAGTTCCTGTTTTTGCACCAATAATGCTTTCATTCATTGAATAACCTTCACTTACCTTGTATGCTGTTGATGATACAGTTGAAATATACTGAGTTGGAGTGTACATAAAGTGCTGACCAATATCATTCCCTTCATTTATGTAATAATAAGGCCAACCAACATTTTTTGCCTGCCAGTATGCAGTATTTGTCCATGTCCACTCTGTGTCATCCAAATTTGTTCCAAATGAACCAGCTGTATCAAATCCGGTATTTCCTTCATAAATTTCCGGTTTTCTCATGTAGTTAGTAATCTGCTCAGCTGGAACTCCTCCCACTATCCACTGTGTACTTGACGACATCGACCAGGTTTCGATCAATTCGAAATCATCGGGATCATTTGCAGGTTTTAACCCGCGAGTAATTGAATCGTTCAGGATTTTAAACATGTACCAGCTGCTGTTGTTCCATGGAGATCCTGTGCCAGCGACATCTTCTTTCCATGGATTTGTATATCCATTAGGGAACCATTTTTTATTAGAGTTATTTGTGAAATTATTTAAAATAACATCCAAATTGCCTGGTACCGGCCATTTGTAGTCGCCCATCCAGGACTGATATGTATTGTCATCTCTGTATATAACTCCGTAACAAAATACATCGCCCGGGTAAACAATTGCATTTACGCTTAAGTCAGGCTCAAGAATACCGGGAGTGATAGCCCATTGTGCTTCGTTGACCCATTTGTAACCTGGGACGTATTTATTATAGCGGTTCAGCCATTCATCTTGTCCCATCGTGCTTTCGATTACGGAGGATGGGTTTACGTTCTCCACCCATGCAACCATGTAGTTGCTCATATCGAGAGCCTGATTGCCCGGGTTGCAGATTTCAATAAAACTGTTCTGCCAATTATCCCTGAAATAATATTCGGAAAGGAATGGATCTGCATAGTAAGGTTGTATGTTAGCCGGATTTTTTTCTTTTATAAGCTCAACATTATAGGTCAGTTTTACACTGTCGTCTTCTGCCGTTACTTCAAAAGAAATAGTTCTTTCAGCAGTTGTTCCATAAAGTGATGTGGCGCGTTTAACCACAACTGTTGCATTCAGGTTTTCAGTTTTTGCAACGAGTGCCGGAATCCCATCAACATCAATTGGAACAGTAATACGATAATTTGTAGTTGTTCTGTTAAATCCGGGAATTGTGTCACCAACCCAAGGTGGTAAATCCCTGTATTCAGCAGGAATATCAGGCCAGGTGATTGCCGAAAGGTATGCGACATGGTTTGGCTGAATGGACTGCACCTCAATAAAATACTCTTTAACTGAGCCGTCCTGCGCAGTAACTTTTAATTTGTCTCCATATTTCACGTCAGGGCTTGGTATTCCGTTAGACGGAACAATTTCCCATTTTGCATTAGATGGTTTTTCAAGACGTTTAAACAAAGAGTCAATCGCTGTGGCATATGGTATTCCATACCATGTTCCGGTTATTGTATCCGGTCCTGAAGTATGTTCCGTAATTCTTGGCCAGTCAAGTAAACCTTCCTGGTTGTCATCTCTCCACCACTGAGTACCTGAAGCAGGATAATTTAATGGAGAAACAGGTACCACTACCTTAACATCGGCAGTTGGTTCGGCAACAACAATATCAAATGTTGCATTGTAACCTTCTTCTCCGAAAACAGTAAGGTTTAATTTGTCACCGGTATGAGCTGCAAATGATAAAGAATCTTCATAATTCGGATTGAGTTCATAAATCCATGCAAGCCCGGGTTTCTTTTTCATGAGATGCATTATACCGTCTCCTCTGCGGGTTCCCCAGGGTACCGTAATAGTTTTACCGGCAAAGTCAACATCTGCTGTTTCTGATTCAAGTGTGTTTTCATCAAGCTTATAATCTCCGTGATTTCCAACTGTCCAGAGTGCATCGCGGTTTTTGCCCCATCCTGCAGGCCACTGCCAAGGAATCCATTCTGAATCATCGGCACCAACGCCACGTGCATTGGCAAAATCGATATTACCCTGTTTAACTTTGTATTTACGAACAAGGATGGCCGTACCTGTTGCACCAACAACCCCAGCTACATCATATCGGCCGCTGCTTCTGTTTCTTCCATTTTCATCAAAAACACCACTCACCTGATCAACTACAACTGAGTCTGTTTCAGATAAATGCTGCTCAATGTAATACGCTTCACGGCCACCCCAGCATTCAAATGTCCAGGCAATTTCACCGTAAACAGGGTCGATAGTTACACTGTCAGTTTCATCACCTTTTTGTTCTTTCATATGAATTAGCATATCGGCCAGGTCATACATCTGCATTTTTTGTTTTGTCTGCTGATCACCTTCAAATCCAGGTGTTTTCTTTGCATATTGTTCAGCACCAAAGTCTAAAGCAAGTGTAATCATAAAACTTTCTCCCGGTTGTAAAAACTGATCGGGTAAACGGAAGAAGTTAGGTGAATAAGAATTCCATGGATCAGACCAGGGATGAATACAACCAAACTCAAAATCCTTCATATTTACAGGATCGTTACCCATGTTGGTTATTTCCACGTAATTGTCACTCTGAGCATTGATCCTAGCCTCGGTGATTACCAAGGATCTGATCGTATCCTGGGCATTCAAAATGCCACCGGATAACAATAATGTAAAAAGTAAAAGTTTTAATCTCATAGTCTCTAATGTTTAAATTAATATTAAAAATTTGTTGTTTTACTGTAAACAAATATGCTATTTTATTTTTGTAACGCCAATGTTTTTGCTAAAAATCATTTGTCTTTTGTTTTTTAAAAATAGTATCAGTTCAAATCTTCCTTTCCATTGAATTTGATGATTTAGAAAATTCTAAATTTTGTTTTCAATTGATTATCGTCTTTTATTCCGCGAATTATTATAATGTGGGGTTAGAAAAATTTTATTAAGCTGAATATTCTTTTTTAATGGCTCAGAGAAAGGTTTAAAAAGATTGGATAATGACTAAAATCTTTATTAAAGCAGTTGGTTTTTAGAAGCCGGTAACTAATTGAAATCCTTTGTTATTTAATTTTTCTTAGAAATTTGTCATTAATGGAGTTGTTATTGTTTTGTCTGTTTTAAGTTTCAATGTAAACAGCGCACCAACAAACCGACTAAATAATTGAAAAACTGAAATTACTCAACAGATATAAGCATTTTAAGAACAGTTACTTTTTGCAGGTCTTCAGAGATAGTTTATTTCTATTAATTTTCATGGGTTTAAATTGGTGCCGAACTGACAGAAGTTATTTAAATTTATTCAGGTACATTGATGCTGATACAATGAAAACCCCCGCTAAAGGAGTTTAATTCTGCCGCCTGAACTTTGATAATATCGCGGTTTGGAAAAGTTTTTCTGAATATATCTTCCACTTCGTTTTCCTTGTTTTGAAGTACCATATCATCTGGTTTTGTTGAAGTGTATGATGGTAAAATAATCATTGAGTTTGTTACAATGAAGTTCATATAACTCGTTACCGGTGTTATATAAATATTTTTTGAACCAACTGATTTTTCCATGAAAAGCAACGGAGCAAGCGGAACTTTAATTATTTTAAATTTTTTTCCATCCTGGTCGGTTGAATTTAAAAGTATATTATAGTTCTCATCCAATCTTCTTTTTGCTTCTGCAAGTATAGGATGCATATTTGCTTCATCGTCAGTAACACTGCTAATTAGTATTGTACCAGCATCTGCGAAACGGCAAAACTGATCAACATGCCCATTTACTCCGTTCGGATATATTTGATCTGACAAAGGGCCGTTCAACCGGCTATCATCCTGGGGTACACCCTGTTTTAGCCAGATTATATTTGTTACGGACAGTTTGTTTTTATATTCTTCCTCGATTTCACTTTTAGTTTTGGATTTGTTTACATCCAATTCATGGGTTTCGCATATTAATAAGGTACCTTTTCCGTTTGATTCCCTTGAACCACCTGAACTGTTAAAAGTGCTGCCAATAATTGGGAGCTCATTTTTTTCCGCAATTTCGCTGTTAAAACCCAGCCTTTTTCCAAAATACCCAAAATCTATAATTTTCTTTCGGCCTTTGCTATTTATTAAATAAACAGGCCCAAAATCTCTGATCCAATTACTTTTAGGTTTGTTTCTTATATTAACCAATTTAATATTTCCACTATTAAATTTATTATTCTTTAAAATATTATAAATATCTGTTGTATCTGTTTCACGCTCATCATAGAAAATAGTAACCTTATCCTTCATCGAAATAATCCTGCTTATTTCAGGAATTATCTCATTGTATTCAACTGTCCATATAAAACAAGTGGAACCAACTTTATCAAAATCCGCAGGATATTGATAATCATTTTCACTTTTTTGATTTTGGCATGAATATAAAAACAACAGTAAAACTGAACCCAATCGTAGTATTTTCATAAAATTGAAAGAATCATTCATACAAAGGGAAATTATTTTTCATTTTCAAAATTATAATATTATATCGGCTAAATTGTCATGAATGGTTGAAATATGTCAGCATAAATTGTCTGATTTGTGCGACAATTTTTTTGGCACAATTATTCGATAACTGTATATCTGAATTCCGATGATGAAAATATAATTTTGATTGTCAGGCAAGTTCTTTACATAAATATGAATTAGATATAATTTTAAATTTGGAATTGTTGGAAACAGAAAAAGTTACAGGCAGTTTTTTTCGCCTGTTCAAATCATTACCTTTGCACAGTTTTATTTAAAAAGAAAACAGAATATCAAATGGCTTTTATAAATAGTTTATTGGGAAAGATTTTCGGCAACAAGTCGGACAGGGATATTAAGGAAGTTACCCCGGTTATTGAAAAAATAAAGGTTGAATACAATCGCATTGTACAACTTTCAAACGATGGTTTAAGGGAAGAATCAGATAAAATAAAAAGTATTATCGACGAAAGAATTAAACCTGAAGAAGATGAAATAGCGCAACTTAAAATTGAGGGAGAAGAAGCCGATATTCAGGCAAGTGAAAAAATTTACGCAAAAATCGACAAGCTGGAAGAAAAGATCATCGAAAAGCTTGAAGAAGTTTTGGAAGAAGTGCTTCCTGCAGCATTTGCAATTGTTAAAGAAACTGCCCGCCGGTTTGTTGAAAACGAAAACGTAGAAGTTACCGCCCGCGATTACGACCGTAATTTGGCGGCTACCCGCAACAGTATTATCATCAACGGAGATAAGGCAATTTGGAAAAACCGCTGGCTGGCCGGCGGAAATGAAATTGTTTGGAACATGGTTCATTACGATGTTCAGTTAATTGGAGGTATAGTTTTGCATCGTGGAAATATTGCCGAAATGGCTACAGGAGAAGGAAAAACACTGGTGGCAACCTTACCCGTTTTCCTGAATGCGCTTGCACGGCGCGGAGTACACATTGTTACAGTTAACGATTATCTTTCAAAACGTGATGCGGAATGGATGGGGCCAATTTACGAATTTCACGGATTAACTGTGGATTGTATCGATAAACACCAGCCAAATTCCGAAGCCAGAAGAAAAGCTTACAATGCCGATATTACTTTTGGAACAAACAACGAATTTGGGTTCGATTACCTGCGCGACAATATGTCAATCAATCCCGAAGATTTGGTACAGCGCAAACACCATTATGCAATTGTTGATGAGGTTGACTCGGTTTTGGTTGATGATGCACGTACACCGCTCATTATTTCAGGCCCTGTTCCAAAAGGCGAAAACCAGCAGTTTGAAGAGCTCAAGGGTTTTGTTGAAAAACTTTACAAAGCACAGCGTGAACTGGTAAACCAGATTTTTATCGATGCAAAAAAACTTTTAAGCAAGGAAAATGCTACTTCCGAAGAGAAAAAAGAAGGCGGTTTATTGCTTTTAAGGGCTTACAAAGGTTTACCCAAAAACAAATCGATTATTAAATATCTGAGTGAAGAAGGAATGAAAGCACTTCTTCAAAAAACAGAGAATTTTTATATGCAGGAAAATAACAAGAACATGCACCTTGTTACCGACCCGCTCTATTTTATTATCGAAGAAAAACAAAATTCGGTTGAATTAACTGATTTTGGGATTGAATATATTTCGAAAAACCTTGACGACAAGGAGTTTTTTGTTTTGCCTGATATGGGAGGAAAAATGGCAGACCTTGAACATTCAGGACTTTCACCTGAGGAATTAATTGAAGCCAAGGATAAATTACTCCAGGATTATGCAGTAAAATCAGAGCGTGTTCATACAATAAACCAGTTATTCAAAGCATACACCATGTTCGAAAAAGACGTGGAATATGTAATTATCGATAACAAAGTTAAAATTGTTGACGAACAAACCGGCCGTATCATGGAAGGCCGGCGCTATTCCGACGGATTGCACCAGGCAATTGAAGCAAAGGAAAATGTGAAAGTGGAAGCTGCAACGCAAACTTTTGCAACAATTACGCTTCAAAACTATTTCAGAATGTACCACAAACTTGCAGGGATGACTGGTACAGCCGAAACCGAAGCCGGAGAATTCTGGGACATTTACAAACTTGAAGTTGTTGTAATCCCAACCAATCGCCCAATCATAAGAAAAGATCACGAAGATTTGGTTTATAAAACCAAACGCGAAAAATACAATGCCGTCATCGACGAAATCGTACAGTTGAATAATGCCGGACGACCTGTACTGGTTGGTACAACTTCAGTTGAAATTTCGGAATTACTGAGCAGGATGCTAAAAATAAAGGGCATAAAACACAATGTGCTGAATGCAAAACTTCATGCGCGCGAGGCTGAAATTGTTGCCGAAGCCGGACAATCAGGAACGGTAACCATTGCAACAAATATGGCCGGTCGTGGTACTGATATAAAACTTACCGAGGCAGTAAGAAAAGCCGGTGGTTTGGCAATTATCGGAACCGAACGTCATGATTCACGCCGTGTTGACCGTCAGTTGCGCGGTCGTGCCGGACGTCAGGGAGACCCGGGCTCTTCTCAGTTTTATGTTTCGCTCGAAGACGATTTGATGCGTTTGTTCGGATCAGGAAGAATTTCGGGAATTATGGATAAACTGGGTCTGAAAGAGGGCGAAGTTATCCAGCATTCAATGATCTCGAAATCAATTGAGAGGGCACAGCAAAAAGTGGAGGAAAACAACTTTGGTATTCGGAAACGTCTGCTTGAATATGACGACGTTATGAATTCGCAGCGAGAAGTAATTTACAAAAAGCGAAGACACGCACTTTTTGGCGAACGCCTCGAGGTTGATTTGCTGAATATGATGTACGATTCGGTTGAAGAATTGGTAAACGAATATCACGGATCGGATAATTTCGAGGATTTCAATATGGAAGTGCTGAGATTGCTTTCGATTGAATCGCCTGTGAATGCTGACGATTTTAAAAGAATGAATGCAGCCGAAGTTACTGATGCTGTTTTCGAAAAAATGATTGCAGCATACAACCGGAAAGTTGAAGCGATTTCGAAACAGGCTTACCCTGTAATCAGAGATGTTTTCGAAACAAAAGGCCAGATGTACAACAACATTGTTGTGCCAATTTCGGATGGAAAAAGGGTTTACCAGATTATTTGCAACCTCGAAAAGGCCTATAAAAACAAGGGAAAGGAATTGGTCAAATCATACCAGAAACAAATTGTTTTAAGAACCATTGACGAGGCGTGGAAAGAAGAGCTGCGTGAAATGGACGACCTGAAACAATCGGTTCAAAATGCTTCCTACGAACAGAAAGATCCGCTGCTGATATACAAATTCGAATCATTCAACCTGTTTAAGGCAATGGTTGCAACTGTAAATAAAGAGGTTGTTTCAACGTTGATGAAAGGCTATATTCCAACACAAAATCCCGATCATATTCGTGAGGCGGAAGCGAGGAAGAAACTGGATTTGAGCCGTTTTAAAACTCAGAAATCAGAAATGCCTGGCGCCGATAATCCAATGGAAGGGGCCAACACACAAACACAGGAAAGGGCAAAACCTCAGCCTGTTACTGTTGAAAAACAAGTGGGCAGAAACGATCCCTGCCCTTGCGGAAGCGGCAAGAAATATAAACATTGCCACGGTGTTGGGGGAGTTTAGAAGTTTAGAGTTCAGAAGTTCAGAGTTCAGAGTTCAGAGTTCAAAGTTCAGAGTTTAACCCTGCAACCTGCAACCTGCAACAAATTTTAATTTGAAACTAAAATATAATACATGATAAATATTCTCAGCTTTATTCACTGGAATGTAAGTCCTGAAATTTTTCAGTTGGGACCATTTTCTGTTCGCTGGTACGGATTGCTTTTTGCATCGGGCTTTTTAATAGGTTATTATATAGGCGAGAAAATGTTAAAATCTGAAGGCGTACCGCAAAAATGGATCGACAGTGTTTTCTTCTATATCATAATTGCAACAATTGTTGGGGCCCGTTTGGGTCATGTTTTCTTTTACGGCTGGGAATATTATTCTCAAAACCCATCAGAAATAATTAAAGTGTGGCACGGTGGTTTGTCAAGTCACGGCGGAACCTTGGGTATTTTAATCGCCATAATTTTTTATTCGAAATATGTTTCAAAACGTTCAATGCTGTGGATACTCGACCGAATTGTTGTACCAACTGCTTTGGTTGCAGCTTTTATCCGCATGGGCAACCTGATGAACTCTGAAATTTATGGCGTTCAAACTTCGTTGCCATGGGGTTTTATTTTCGAGCGCAACGGAGAAACTGTTGCAAAACACCCGACACAGTTGTATGAAGCGCTTTCATATTTAATAGCTTTTGTGATTTTAACTTATATGTACTGGAAAACCCGGGCGAAAAACAAAGAGGGTTTAATTTTCGGATTGTTCTTCATGTTTATTTTCGGTGCGAGGTTTTTTATCGAATTTATTAAGGAAGTGCAGGAAGAATTTGAAAGAGGAATGTTACTAAATATGGGACAGTGGCTCAGCATTCCATTTGTTTTGGGTGGTCTGTTTTTAGTAATTCGGGCGCTAAAACTTCCCGAAAAAGTTTACAAAAACAAGTAATACAACCAGAACCTGATTTTCAAAGTCAGGTTTTTTTATTGGAATTCTGAACCAATTCCATATATTGAAAATTTTTAATACAACAGTTATGTATCAAACTCATAAAACATACATTACCCCCGAAATGAAGATGGCGGAATTGATTAATGAAAACTCAAAGCTTTTATTGCTGCTTGAACATTTCGAGATCGACTTTGCTGTGAAAGACAAATCGGTGAAACAGGTTTGTGAAGATAACAAAACCGACCTTGCCGTTTTTTTGGTTTTCGGAAACCTTTACAACGGATTTTTTCCCGATATAAATGAAATTACAGCCCTCGAAGATATTTCTGCAATCATCAGGTTCTTAAAAAACAGTCACCGTTTCTACAAACACGATAAATATCCGGAGTTAAAATCGTTTATTGTTCAGCTGCACGAAAGGCACAATTCAGAAGATATTCTGCTTATCGAAAAATTCTTTAACGATTATTTTGAAGAAGTGCTTGAACACCTCGATTACGAGGAAAGTATTGTGTTCCCTTACATTTGCCGTTTAATTGAAGACGGAAAAACTGCCCTCAAAAACAGTTTTTCGGCCAATGAATACCGCGATCACCACACCGATATTGAGACAAAACTTACCGATTTAAAAAACCTTCTGCTTAAACATATTTCACTAAAAAACGATTTTTCGCTGCGAAGAAAATTTCTGTTCAGCCTTTTCGAACTTGAATTTGATTTAAATGTCCATTCGTTAATCGAAGACAAAATTCTACTTCCGCTTGTGGGCAAAATTGAAATTAAACCTTCAAATGGATAAAAACAGGGTCAATATTGCCATAATTGAGCCATCGCATATTATTTTCGAAGGTATTTCGAATGTGCTGATGAAGTTTAAAAAGGACTTTTATTTGTACCGTTTTAACGATTTGGATGAACTGAAACTGTCAGCTTCAAAGGAGAATTTTAATGTGGCGGTAATCAACCCTTCAGCTATTCAAAACCGGCTGGCAGATTTTGTAAAGTTGAAAAACAATTGTCAGGGTATTTTATGGATTGCTTTGGTTTATTCATTTTTCGACGACGAAGTTCTCCAGAAATATGACGACACTCTTTCTGTCAACGCGTCTCCCGAACAGATTTTCAATAAAATTGATCAGAATAATCCTTCCACCGATAAAATTCAACAGGAAGATTTGTCAGAACGCGAAATTGAAGTGCTTGTGCAAATGGTAAAAGGGCTGGCTAACAAGGAAATTGCCGATAAACTGAATATCAGCATTCATACGGTAATCAGTCACCGTAAAAACATTACCGACAAAACCGGAATTAAAAGTTTATCGGGACTGACCATTTACGCCATTACAAAAAAAATTATTCCGTTGGATTATAATTCGATATAAAGTTTAAAGAAGTCGGCAAGGTTTTTTAAGTCAATTATGGAATTGACGATGCAACCCAATTTATCGTTTTCCATTCATTATAAATAATTACTGTGCACCGCAAAAACCCCAACAAATTGGGATTGCCGGCTCCGGTTGTTCGCCTTACTTTTGCGTCCATTATAAATCCAAAAAAATAAAATGAAAAATATTACCCTGATTATGTGTTTGATGCTGATTTCAGTAACAATTTTAAAAGCTCAAACCGATAGTCTTCCATCAAATTTGTATTTCAACAGCGCTGAAAAAATGTTGCTGACAAACGGAAACCTGAAAATTGGGGGTTACGGCGAAGTGCATTACAATCAGCCACTGTCATCAGATGTAATGAAAAACGGAACTTTGGATGTGCACCGTTTTGTAATGATGATGGGCTACCAGTTTAACAATCGGCTGCAGTTTGTTACCGAACTTGAGTTTGAACATGTTGTGGAGTTTTATGTGGAGCAGGCATTTTTGCAATACAAGCTGAATAATTTTATTAACCTTCGCGGCGGTTTGATTTTAACACCCATGGGAATTATTAACGAATATCATGAACCCGTTGCATTTAACGGTGTTGAACGGCCGCAAATCGACAACGCAATTTCTCCAACAACCTGGCGAGAAGTTGGGATCGGTATTACAGGCGTAATTTTACCAGTTTCGCTAAAATACCAGCTTTATTTGATGAATGGTTTTAATGGTTTCGATGGTTCGGCACATATTGGAGGTGCAAACGGCCTGCGCAGTGGACGGCAGAAAGGAGCTGAATCATATGTAAGTTCACCCAATTTCAGCGGGAAAATTGAATATTTTGGTATTCGCGGATTAAATGTTGGTTTGGCCGGTTATTTTGGCAAAACACAAAGTACGCTTTACAACGGAATCGATAAAAATGACGGGGCTGCTGTTGCAAAAGCCGATTCATCGGTGGTAGGCATTTCAATGCTTGGTGTTGATGCACGTTATTCGATAAAAGGATTGAAGTTAACCGGACAGCTGTATTATACGAATCTGTCGAATACCGAGCAATTCAATACATTTACAACAGGCAAAGGCGGCGGTAACCTGGGTAGTGCTTTGTTTGGTTATTATGTCGATTTGGGTTACAATATTCTTAGAAGCACAAAAACCGATATGCAGCTGATCCCATTTTTGCGTTATTCAAATTACGACACGCATTACAAAGTGCCCGTAAATATTGCAGATAATCTGGCTTATCAAAAAGAAGTTTATACAACAGGATTATCCTTCTTTTTAACAAAAGGAGCGGTTGTAAAAGCGGATATGCAGTTTGTTAAAAATGGTACGCAGAATGAATTTGCAAAAACCTTTAATGCCGGATTTGGAATCATGTTTTAATGTTGGAAACAAATGATTAAAAGTTTTCTGCTGATTTTTTCACTGTTGGTTTGTCTTGTAACTGTTGGACAGGATGAAATTGATTATCAAAACAAACGCTTAATCAATGGCCTGAAAAAAAGCGGTGTTTCCGATTTTTCACAGTTGGAAGAGTTAAATCTTTCTTCAGAAAATCAATACGAACCCAAAGGAAAATTTTTTAAGGTTACAGAAAATCTGAAAGCGAGCGAGATTAAATATGTATATGTCGGAAGGGTGAACAGTTGCCGTGCAGGTGGCTGTTCCAATTCCGGCATTTCAACTCCTCAAAACCTTGATTCGGAATATTTTGATTATTACATTTTTTTCGATGCAGCCAAAACGGTGAAACAGGTTGAAGTTTATAACTACGCAGCCACACACGGTTACGAAATTACTGCAAAAGGCTGGCTGAAGCAATTTGTTGGTTTTGCCGGAAAAGATACTTTGCTTGTAAACAAAGATATTGATGGAATTACCGGCGCAACAGTTTCGGTTTATGCCATTACAACCGATATTCAGCAAAAAACCAGGCTTTTAAAAACACTTAATTAATAATCTCTCCCTGGTTTGTAAACGCTGTCAGGTATAAAGAACTTGAAAGGTTTATTGTATGGAATTGTTAGCGTGCAAAACTCCTGACAACGTCCACAAAATCTTGTTTGAATTTTTAGTTCCGGGCGAATTTATTCCTTTAAAAACTTAAGGGTTTTTCCGTTTTCTGTTTTCAGGAAATATAACCCGGCGGGAATGTTTTTAATGTCAATTTTTTCGTTGTTGTTAATGATTCCGCGAAAAACAGGAGTTCCTGAAAGATTGAAAACCGTGATATTTTCATTTGATTTCAACCCTGAAATTTGAATATACCCGGCAGCAGGATTTGGGTAGAGGTTTAATTTAGCATTTGAACCCAACTCCGTAAAACTTAGTGTCTGACCCGTGGAACGCTCGTAGCTAAAACC